>JANWXL010000378.1 GCA_025055265.1 Roseiflexus sp. | reverse complement strand
CCTTGGAAGAAGACCTCAAGGGTCGGGTATGCTTCCACCTGCCCACCTGCCATCTTTGCCTCCGTCCCCCGGTGCGTGGGCGCGCCGCCGTGCACCAGGGCGCGCCAGCGGCGCGCCCCTACCTGCCCGCCTGCCACCTTTGCCTCCATCTCCTAGTGCGTGGGCGCGCCGCCGTGCACCAGGGCGCGCCAGCGGCGCGCCCCTACCTGCCCGCCTGCCACCTTTGCCTCCGTCCCCCGGTGCGTGGGCGCGCCGCCGTGCACCAGGGCGCGCCAGCGGCGCGCCCCTACCTTGCCACCTCCAATCTGCCGCCTTCAACCGCTAAACAAGGTCTCAACCGGCGTCGTGAACCCTGGCAGCACGTCGCCGCCGTCCAGCGTGTCGCCAGGGCGCAGCACCTGCACCTGGCGCAGCGAGCGATACACCGTCACCGTGCGCGTGCGCGGGCGCACAATCCAGACCATTTTTGCGCCCGCTTCCAGATAATCGAGCACCTTCGCCTCGACATCCTCCGCCGTATCGTTCGGCGACACCACTTCAACCGCCAGGTCGGGCGGACCCTCAAAGAACCCGGTGCGGCCACGCTGCTGCGCTGCCCGTTCGGCTGCGACGAACGCCACATCCGGCGCGCGCACCGTGTCCGGGTTGCGCGCCAGAATGAACCCGGTTTCGGCGGCATAGACCACGCCCAGCCGATGCTCGCGCACGAAGGCGTAGATCATCGCTCCGAGCGTCATTGCCATTTCACCGTGCTCCGCACCGGCTGGCGCCATCGCGATCACCTCCCCGCGCACGAGTTCGACCCGCTGCTCCCCAAACGACATCTGCGCCAGGTCTTCGGCGGTTATTGCGGCTGTTTCGATGCTCATACCGTTACCCTTCAACCCTCCTACCCTTTGCGAAGACGTTACGGTGCAACGTCTCTGCCTGCGTCCTTCAACCGTCAAACAACGCCTCGACTGGCGTCGTGAACCCTGGCAGCACGTCGCCGCCGTCCAGCGTGTCGCCAGGGCGCAGCACCTGCACCTGGCGCAGCGAGCGATACACCGTCACCGTGCGCGTGCGCGGGCGCACAATCCAGACCATTTTTGCGCCTGCTTCGAGATAATCGAGCACCTTCGCCTCGACATCCTCCGCCGTGTCGTTCGGCGACACCACTTCCACCGCCAGGTCGGGCGGACCCTCAAAGAACCCGGTGCGGCCACGCTGCTGCGCCGCCCGTTCGGCTGCGACGAACGCCACATCCGGCGCGCGCACCGTGTCCGGGTTGCGCGCCAGAATGAACCCGGTTTCGGCGGCGTACAGCGAACCGAGGTTATGCGCGCGAACAAAATTAAACAGCGCGCCAAACGTAAAACCGGCGATTTCACCATGTTCCGCACCGGCTGGCGCCATCGCGATCACCTCCCCGCGCACAAGCTCGACCCGCTGCTCCCCAAACGACATCTGCGCCAGGTCCTCGGCGGTTATTGCAGCTGTCGTCACACTCATGGGAACCTCCACTATCGGGTATCGACCGTTCTGCGGGCACTTTCCTCAGCCGCCGTCGCCAGCGGCGCGTCGAGACCGGCGTACCTGCCACGCAGTGCATACCAGCGAACCTTCAGCACATCGCGCAGGTTCCGCCACGAATCACGCAGCGGATTGACTTTCGTCTCTTCCCCATACTGCCAGACCACCGGCACTTCCATAATGCGATAGCCCCGTCGCACTGCCAGATAGAGCAGCTCGACATCGTAGGCGGTGACTGCAGCTCCTTCCACTTGCGGCGCATTATCGCCGTAGATGCGCACCCGCCGGAAGAGATCGTGCGCTACGGAACGTCGCAGCGCCTTGAAGCCGCACTGGGTGTCCTGAATACCTCCGACTGCCACCAACTGCACAATGGTGTTGAAGATGCGTCCCATTACGTGGCGATACCACGGTTCGCCGATCCGTCGCGCGCCCAACCCCTCACGCGACCCGATCACCACGTCATACCCGCTCTCGAGATACCGCCGCAGGCGTTCCCACTCCTCGATTGGCACCGCCAGATCAGCGTCGCAGAGCAGGATATACTCGCCGCGCGCCATCAGAGCGCCTGCCCGCACGGCATACCCTTTTCCCCGATGATCCAGTCGCAGCAGAAAGAGATTGCGATGCGCATCGAGCAAACGGTCCACATACGCTGCAGTTCCATCAGAACTGCCATCATCGGCGACGATCACTTCAGAGGCATAGGGTTGCTGCGCCAGATATTCAAGCACGCGCCTCAGCGTTGCTGGCAGTCGGCGCTCTTCGTTGTACGCCGGGATGACGACTGAAACGTAGGGAGGATACTCGAGAGAGGTCACTGTTCCTCCTTGTCAATAGCGTGTTTCAACAGCAAGATAATTGAGATGGTTGCCTGTCGCACGGCGTCGCTTCCGCACGAAGCGCGGCAGCGCACGCAATCCATCGATCTGCCCCCGCAGACGGGCGCGCGCTGCGGGTTCGCGAATATGCCAGAGCGAATGCAATGCAAATCCGACCTGCGACCAGATCAACCGATGCCAGTAGCGCCGCACCTGTGATACTGGCATATTCTTCGCCCAGACAAGCATAAAGTTGCGTCCGCAATAGTAACTTGCCAGTACACCGCCTCCCGTTGCGCTCAACCGATGATACACCACGGCGCGCGGTACATACACTGTGCGCATGCCACGCAATCTGGCGCGTACATTCAGATCAACATCCTCACAGTACATCACCAGGTCTTCATCGAAAACCCGACCATCCTCCGCCAGTTCCTCCAGCGCCGCACGCCGATACGCGGCAGCGCCTGCGCAGGGGCCGAACACCTCCTCCATGACATCAAACTGCCCAACGTCGCGCTGCCAGACGCCCCGACTGCCAGGGACGCCATCAAGACTGTAGTAATCGCCGGCTGAATGGAAGTGGTCGCGCCGGTCGAACAGCATGAGTTTGCTGGCAGCGAACGCATATGCCGGATAGCGATCCAGTGCGCCGATCAGATGCTCCAGCCAGCGCGGATGCGCTTCGGTGTCATTGTTGAGCAGCACCACATATTCGCCGCCTGTCGCTTCGATTCCCGCATTAACCGCTGCTGCCAGCCCACGATTATGCGGCAATGCGATCACCTGCACTTCAGGGTAGCGCCGCCGCACCAGAGCGACTGACTCATCGGTGCTGCCATCATCCACAACGACCACGCAGAAATCGCGCCGCGTCTGCGCTCGCAACGAGTCGAGACAGGTCGGCAGAAGGGAGGCGCCGTTGTAGTTTGGGATGATGATGTCGATCATGAGAACTGAGAACCAGAGGTTAGGGGTTAAGGGTTAGATCGCTTATCTGACCCGCAACCTTCCCACCTGCAACTTTTCCGCCTTCACATCTTCTTTGAACCACAGAGAGTCATGCTCCATCCTCTTTTCGCGTTCACACGTTCAACTGACACCTTCCCATCTGCGACATTCCTGCGTGCAATATACACCCCCGCGAGGCGGGCGCGGCGCCAGCGTGGAGGCGCGGCGCCGCTGCGCGGGCGCGCCTCCACCGTGTGGGCGCGGCACCGCCGCGCCCCTACATATCCCACGTGGGCGCGGCGCCGCTGCGGGCGCGGCAGCGCCGCGCCCCTACCTTCAACCTGCAACCTCACCCACATATTCTGCCAGCGCTTCTTCCCATGGTCGCAGGCGGATGCCGAGATCCGCAGCGGCGACATTGCGCAGCGGCGTATACGGCGGCACGCGGCTGGCGCGCTGATACTCCGCCAGCGCAATCGGACGCAACGTTACGTCGGTGCGCCCTGCCAGTCGCAGCGTCGCTGCTGCAAACTCGTAGCGTGAACAGGACCCCTCGTTGACCAGATGGTACGTCCCGTAGTAGGGCGTTTCAATCAGGCGCGCAATCGCAGCAGCAGCATCTGGCGCGTAGGTCGGGCTGCCGATCTCATCGGCAACCATGGCGATCTCAGGACGTTCACCTGCCAGGCGCAACACGGTGCGCACAAAGTTACGCTCGCCGCCAAACAGCCAGGCAACACGCACAATGTAAAACCGGCGCAGCAGTTCGCGTACCGCCTGCTCGCCAGCCCACTTTGAAAAGCCGTAGGGGTTGATCGGCGCAGGACGGTCATATTCCAGGTACGGCGATGTTGCCGCACCGTCGAAGACCTCATTCGTGCTAATGTACACCAAAGGCGCATCGAGCGCCTGGCATGCCAGCGCCACGTAGCGCGTGCCCAGCGCATTCACGCGATAGGCGCGATCCGGATCGCGAGCGCACCCATCGACATGGGTGTACGCCGCCGGGTGAATGACGCATTGTGCACCCGTTGCAATCAGCGTCTGAACGCAATCGGGTCGCTCCAGGTCCAGATCCGCGTGACTCAATGGAATAACCTCGTGTGAGTCCGCCAGAACGCGCTGCAACGCCTTCCCCAATTGTCCGCTCGCGCCAGTTACTGCGATCCGCATATCGCCTCCCTGCCACACCCTGGCATCACGGTATGATAGAAGATTGTCAGGTGAGCGTCAAGGATGGCATGGTTTCGGTCTTCGCTCGCCTCGTTTTTGGTACAATGCTTGTAGTCGGCGAACGCAGGCTAACGAACATTAGAGAAAATCTGGTAAAGCCTGCGAAGGCAGGCTTCGCAACCGCAGCCCGCAACTTGTGGAGTTTGAGCAAATAATCCGGTATCGCCGAATCCAGCCCGCGAAGGCGGGCTTCGCAACCGTAGCCCGCGACTTCATGCGCCAGGCGGGTAGGCGGATAGCGGAATATGTATTCAAACTCCGACAGCCGCCTCGCGCAGCGCGAACGCCAGATTATGTTGTGAATGTTCATAAGCCCTCGCTCAGGACGTGGAGGCCCTAGAGGGGCTTTCGTGCGCTTAGGTCCGCAGCGGTCAGCGACGCGGAGTGATTGGTTTACTGCCCGGTCATTCGCTTCCATTCGTTTATTCGCTTCACTATTCGCTGATCCCATTCGCTCATTCGCTGACAACGCAGAGGAATGGCGGGAAGATCCACACATCGTGGTAGAGGCAGCGGAAAAACGAGGCGCCGATGCACCTGCGCTGGATAGGACTTACGCTTGTTGTTCTGCTGGCAGCGATGCTCATAGCTGGCGTCATCGGCATTGGCGCTGTGCAACGTCGCGCGATCGCCGCGCCGTCCATCAACCTGACGATGGGAGCGTACCATCTTCGCGCTTTCGCCACCCATACGCCGAATTGCCGGATACCTGGCAATCAGCCGGGCAACTCGTTCTGTTCGTCCAACTCAATCTATTCAACCGACGAATATTATGTCGTGTGGCTGCTGAACCGGTCCCGTCGCGGCAACGTCACCTTCGAGGAAGCGCGCCGACTCGCCGTCTTTCGCCTTAACCCCCCTAACCCTTAACCCTTAACCATGCCTATCCCCCGCACCACACCCGCCATCCTGTTCCTCGCCCTTATTCTCACCACTGCCGCTCCGCCGCCGCCGCAACCGCCGCCGACCCCTGCCTGCCCGCGCGTTCACCACGTCGGACCGCACTCACTCATCACAATGCTCTAC
>JANWXL010000363.1 GCA_025055265.1 Roseiflexus sp. | reverse complement strand
TGTGAATGTCTGGCAACGACGACGGGCGCATATGCCAGCGATTGTATCACTTGCAGCAGCGGCGGCGATCCTCGCCTGGGGAGCGCTGATTATTCCGCCTGCGCCAGATAACCGCTTTCGGATTGCAGCAACGGTCGATCTTGCGAATCAGGACCGCGCCATTCAGTCACTCAGCCGCCTGCCCGTCGGGCAGGAAGGGTACTTCGCCGATACACCGGAGATGTCGCAGGCGATCTTCGACGTGAATGCGGCGCTGACGCGCAGCATCGCCGCACTGCGCCCCGCCTTCGTCGTCTGGCCCGAAAACGAGTTCGCAAGCGCCGACGATCCCGCATTTACTACGCAGGTCGGCAGTCTGGCGCGCGAGATGAACGCCTACATTGTTGTCGATATGGTCTGGCGCACATCAGAGGGCATGTACGATGCAGCAGTCATGTTCGGACCGGACGGCGTCGAGGCGGGACGTCGCGCCAAGATCAATGTGACTGATGAGGAGAAAACGTTCGGTTTCATGCCCGGACCACACGACTTTTCAGTGATTGAGACGCCCTACGGCAGCGTTGGGTTGGGGGTCTGCTGGGACCGCCATCTCACCTGGATTGTGCGCAAACTGGCGCGCGCCGGAGCGCAGATTGTGCTGATGCCGGTTGACGACGACTTCTCCGGCAATCGCTGGTTTCCGCCGTTACACGCCTCCGACTCGGTCTTCCGGGCAGTGGAGAACCGGGTTTCCTTCGGTACAGGAGCGACCAGCGGCGTTGCAATGGTCATCGACCCTTATGGACGCATCACTGCCGAGAGCGGCGTGAACCGGCGCGGTGTAGTAACGGGTGAGACGTTCGTGGTTTCGGAGCAAACACTCTACACCCGCTTCGGCGACTGGTTCGGCTGGCTCGTCGTACTGGCGATGGGCGCCGGGTTTGTGGGGCATCGGTGGTATGGCAGGCGCTGAATTTACTGCACCACGAGTGACAGGCGCATCCGACCCGAACCTAGCCCCCGCGAAGAATATACCAGACGCCGCCCAGAATCATCACCGTCCCTATTCCGCCAGCGATAAGCCCTGCGATTGGCGCGATCGACATCGTTGCCCGCTGGTAAGCGATGTATTGACTGCGTGTGCCGCCAAAGATGAACTCCGCCTCAATTGCGCGCCCTTCGAGACTGTCAACAATACGTCCAAGGGTCGTGACGGAGTTACCCGCCTCAAAGCCGCGATACCGCTTCGTGCCTTCGCCGCTGAACCCATTCCATTCCAGACGGTCTGACTCCTGCCATTGTACAGGCGGTTCTTCGATCCGATACGTATCATTTGCTATCCTCACAGCACCATCAGTGACCTGAACGAGCAGCGGCGGCGTCCAACGTTCATCCTCCTTCCACTCCTCCCGATTATTGGTGGTATCGATGCCGCGATACTCCTCGCGGACATAAGCGACAAAATTGCGCACGTGCGTCGGATTGCGCGCATCAATCACGCCTTCGACCAGCGCTTCCGCGCCAATCGCGCTGCGCTCAATGTCACGCACTGTCGCTGGAGACAGGCGCGTGGCGCGTTCTGCCGCCTGTCGTGCGGCGCGCGTCATAAAGATGCCCACGCTTACGCCGCCAATCAGGAAAATGACCCCGGCTGCCATGAGAATCAGAGGACCCATATATCGTGAGCAACCCCGCATACTACTACCTCGTGCCATATACAGCGCAGATGATCATCCCTCGCTAGCGATGTCATCCCGACGATACGACGACTCATTGGAAAGAACGATGCTGCCGGGCGCAATCTGCGCCCCTCGCCGACTACAACTACGCAGCCGGTTCGGGAAGGTTTCCCGTGCTCATCGCTCCTTCAAGTTGACGCAAAAACACAAAGGCGCAAAGCTCTGCGATGGACTCTGCGCCTTCGCGCCTCTGCGTCGGCTGTTCCAGGACGTATCAATCAGGACACGACGCGCCGCGCCCCAACGACTGCTACGGCGCAACCACGGTAAACGACGCGCCCGCGCTCCTGCCGAAATTCTCCGGCGCATACGTGCGGTACGCAGTCGCTGGCGGTGCGGCATACGTGCCGGGAACGGTCGCCCGCGCCAGGTAAGTGTAGGTGTACGTACCTTTTGGCAGGTCGGCAGCGAAGAGCGCCACCCGTCCGGCACGCACTTCGGTGTGCCCGAAATACCACCAATAGGGCATCTCTTCGCCCGCTGGCATCAACCCCGCCGCGCGCGCCGCCGCCGTCGTCGTCTTCAGGCTTGTGTCGAGCGCCTCCAAACCGCCGGGCAGGAAGTCTTCCACCGTCAGGTAACGCACATCGGTGGGTACACTCAGTGTGATCCGCACCTGCACAAGGTCGCCCTGCCGC
>JANWXL010000336.1 GCA_025055265.1 Roseiflexus sp. | reverse complement strand
ACTCGGCGGCCGTCTCCTTGTGTTTCAGTTCAAGGCGTCAAATCGCGTGCTGCGAAACGGAGAGCGCCGGTTTCATCTTCCTCATGATCAACTGGTCTCGCTCCAACGGCTTGCAAAACATCGCTCTTCGCGCCGCTGTGTGTTTGTAGCGTTTCCGCTGGTTGGCACAACTGCTGAGTTGTAGCGCTCTCCGAATTTGCTCGATAAGACCTGGTTGCTAAATGTTGCGTCTCTGAAGAATATCAAGCCGCCGATGCGCAAGAATGGTTGTCATAACGTCGATGTCGTGCCGAGACGCATCGTGCTTCGCTCGGACCCCGTCGACGGAGAGGCTGTACTGCTCCGCGACCTGATAGGTGAACTTCCTGACGTGGGCATTGACGCTTCTGAACTGCGTGAGTTCCTGGAAACCAGCGATTTCCTGGAATCCACTCCGTATCCTCTTGCAGGAGCTACGGTGTCGGCGCTGTGGGTTCGGGACTTGTAAGAGAACACGGATCTGGAAGGATCGAGACGGATTAGGGCGGATAAGACTATTCTGTTCCACAGATAGACAGGAAACCCTCACCAGGTTCACCGCCAGAACCCTCCGCTCCCTGCGTCCGGCGTTTGGGTTCACAGTATTACGGTTCTTAGTTCTCGGTTCTCGGTTCTTGGTTTTCGGTTCTCATCCTCACCTCCGCGCCACATAGAACGCCACGCCGCCATCGCTGACGATAAAGACCATGTCGTTCGAGGGGCGGAACAGCAGGAAGCCGCGTTGAAAGCGCCGATAGCCGCCGGTTTCGCCCTGCTCCGGTTCGATGGCCCACCCCAATCTGGCGCGCACGTCGGCATTACGTCCCCACAGGTAGCCAAAGCCTCGTTCGGGGGCATACAGGCCGGGAGGCGGCGGTTCAGAAACGCCCGTGGGTATTCCTTCGCTCCACTCATCGGCGAAGCGCTGCCAGGTCCAGCGCTGCGGATCAGCGGCATCGGGAACGAAAGCGAAAATCTCACCCGGAGAAAGGACGTTACCGCCAAACTGGCGCACCCACAGCATCATGCCGCGCTCGAAACGCTGCACGGCAAGCGGCGCAGAGCGCAACCCGAGTTGCCGGACGAGCACCAGTTCGCGCGATGATGCGATCGGGCAGCCAAGCAACGTGCGGTAGGCGTATGCAATCGGTTCGTACTCCGCCAGAAGCGGTACACACCCGTCGATTGCCATCACTGCTACCCCCAATCGTCCCAGGAGCACCTCATAGGGCGTACCGGCGAGTTCTGCGTGATACTCCATCCGCCGGCGCTCGAAGTATTGCACCGGATAGATGCGCCCTTCGATCTCCTCCTCGAAACGTTCCGTGATCGGGTAGCCGAACCGCTCCAGACCGCCGCGCGTGCGCCAGTAACTCAGGAACGGCTCACACACCTGATGCCCAGTGATAGCGAAGTATGCGCACCCTGGCGCTGCCTGCGGAACGGTCGGGAATGTCTGCCAGGAACGCCCCTGCAGTTCCAGGTACCGCGCCCCCAGGCGTCCGGCGGTCACGCGCCCGTCCGCCTGAATTTCCAGACGGTCACGCTCGAACCATTGCACGGTCAGCATGCGATCCTCGACCATTTCGGTTCGTTGGGCGCTGATCGGGAAGCCGAAGGTGCTCAGTCCGCCATTCCGCCTCCAGTAGGTCAGGATTGGTCCGGAAATACAGTAGCCGGTTTCGCGGAAGCATTGCTCGCGGCTGGCGGCAAGTCCAGCCTGCGGGATCAAGACGAGGCTTAGAGTGAGGAAGAGGATCAGGGCGAAGCGGTTCATGGCATTCTCCGGGGTGTTCAAGAGAGTCCGCCCGTGTTCGGCAGGAGTCGTCTATGGAAAAGAACGTTTCTCGCAAAGATTCTATCTTATCGAAGGAACACGGATTCGCACGAATGCAACGGATGCACACGGATCTGCTGGTAGAAAGCGTCATGCCGTCCTGATCCGTCTCGATCCGCGAGGATCGCTCTGCTCCAAGGCAACATCCCAGACGCCCTGTCAATCTATGAATGCACCGGTAAAAGGCGCAAAGCCTCACAGTCACCTTATTTCATGCTATACTACAAACAGTACTGACCAGTCAGTCGATTGAGAGGCGCATGGTTCACTCAGCCGAAAAACGTTCTGACCAGAAGAGCACTCGCGAGCGCATTCTCGAAGCGGCGCTGGATATTTTCTCGTCGAAGGGGTACCACGACGCGCGCCTGGATGATATTGTCGAAGCGGCGCATATCTCAAAGGGGTCAATCTACTTTTATTTCCCGAACAAGGAGCGTCTCTTTCTGGCGCTCGTCGATCAGTTCGCCGACCTGATCGAGCGGCGCGCCACTGAAGCCATCGAGCGCCAGCCGCGTGTCGGGATCGACCGGGTGCGCGCAGCGATCATGGCAGTGATCGAAACCTTCGGCAAGTATCGCCGTCCCGCCAAAATCCTGCTGGTGCAGGCCGTCGGTTTGGGGGCGACCTTCGAGAAGAAGCGCCTGGAGGTGACCGACCGCTTTGCTGCGCTGATCAAGCGCCATCTCGACGAAGCCGTCGCTGTCGGTGAAATCGAGCCAATCGACACTACGGTAGTGGCGCACGCCTGGATGGGGGCGATCTACAACCTGGTGATCCGCTGGGTGATGACCGGCGACCCGCCAGCCGAACGGATTCCGCCAACCCTGGTGCCGTTGTTGTTGCGGAGCGTCAATTATCCGGTGGAGGAGAATCGGGATGACGCCGAATAAATAGGCAAGAGGCGAGAGACGAGAGGTAAGTGATGAGTGACGAGTGAC
>JANWXL010000324.1 GCA_025055265.1 Roseiflexus sp. | reverse complement strand
CGCCAGCCATGGGCGCGTATCTGCAGGATCCGGTAGCGATTGTTAAGGTTTGGGAATGCAATGGTAGTGTGCGCCTCGGTCCAGCGATAGTCTTCGAATGGGTTGGCTTCCCTGCCATGCACGCCGCGCATTATGGCGTGGTCGCCCCATTGACCAACATCCACACGCAATTCACTCGCGGCATTGAGACTGTACCATAGCGCTGGCAGCGTCAGGAGCCAGATGAATGCCAGCCAGAACGTTGATCGTTGTGTGACACCGTGATACGTCTTCGCCAGGTTCATCGCAGCCTGCCGTCCTGTTCGCAGCGCCCTTCATTGTAACCGTGCGCTTCGACGTTCCAACCTGCAACCTTCAACCTTCAACGTTCTCATCTCCATGCTCATCCTTTTTCCGTCCCCCCAGGCCGATTGACTCGCCCGCCAGTTGGAGCGCCACCCGCGTTTGCAGAATGATCTGGTCCAGCAGCGATGGGTCGGGCGCTTCGACCGGCAGCTCCATAACGAAATGGTTCAGTATCTCCGATTTCGCACACAACAGATCATCGAAATTGGCATCGGGATGGTCGCGACGAAAGGCTTCGAGGTGCAGTTCGGCGAATTCGCGCAACTTCTCAGCCGTGTCGGGCGTCAGGTGCGCGGCAGCGCCGCCAATCACGCGCTTTTCTCCGGCTGGCAGCAGATGCCCGACGACCACATCACCCGGCGCCAGGCGACGCGACGCTGCACTGTCGGCGATGGCATACGGCTGTTCGCTCAGCAGGTCGTGCACCTCGATGTCCTGCCCTTTGCGCACGGTGTCCACGACGTAGGCGCGCAGTCCGACGCCGGTCCACTGCACCAGCAACTGGCGCTCTGGTTCGCTCAGATCGAGCGACGCGGGATCCGCTGTCAGTCGCTCAACCAGGGTGCGCCCGTCATCGAAACGGTAGTCGAACGCCAGCCAGGTGAGAAACCGGTCAGCGCCGCGGTCTTCCAGATCATCGAGTTCGGCAAGCTGATCCGGCGCGTATTTGCCGTTCCAGAAGCGTTGCAGCGCATCAGGAACAACCTCCGGCGCTGTGCGTGCAGCGTCGATCACCTTGGGCATCAGGGCATCAACGGCGCGCCGCAGTCGCAGTTGTTCAGCGCGCGCGGCTTCTTCAATCGGCAGGTGACAGTGTTTGTATTTCTTGCCGCTGCCGCAGTGACAGGGATCGTTTCGTCCGATCGCTGGCATACGCATCTCCTGGTCGTGTAAGGCTACGTGATTTCCCACTCGTGCAGCACGGCTGCCGTATGTTCGCCATGCCGCGGCGCTGGCGCATCGGATGGTGCGCTGCCGGCAGCGAAGGGTAATGGCGCATACGTCTGCGCTTCCGCCAGCGTCAGCGCCACAGCGCACGGCACGTCAGCGGCGCGTAGCAGCGCTTCCCACTCGTGCGCCGGACGTTCCGCCAGCAGCGTGACGACTTCTTCGGTGAGCGGTCCCTGATTGATCTCGGCAAAGCGCGCGCGCCAGTCGCTGCGCTCGACAGCGTCGCAGAAGGCGTTCCAGAACTTCTCTTCGAGCGCCGCCAGCGCCAGATAGCGACCGTCGCTGCACTGATACAGACGATACCCGGCACGACCGCCGCGCAGCATATCACCGAATCGGAGCGGCATATCCTTCTCAGCGCGTTCCAGGATGAGCAGCGCGCCGATGCTTTCTTCGAGCGTCACCGGCACATGCCGCCCTTCGCCGCTGGCGCTGCGCGCCGCCAGCGCCGCGACAATGCCAAGCGCAGCGAACAACCCGCCTGCCAGATCAGCCAGCGGAAGCGCTGGCGGCGTCGGCGGCGCATCAGTCAGACAGAGCGCGCCAGCCACCGCCTGATAGGTCAGGTCATGACCGGGGGCGCTCGCCAGCGGACTATTGGCGGCGTACCCCGCCAGCGAACAGGTGATCAGGCGCGGATTGTCGCAGCGCAGTGACTCAAGCCCGACGCCAAAACGGTCCAGCACGCCAGGGCGAAAACTTTCAACCAGCACATCAGCGCGTTTTGCCAGTTCACGCAGAATGCGCCGACCTTCGACATCGTTCAGATCGACGACAATACTCCGTTTGCCCCGATTAAGCGTCGTGAAGATCGGATTCATGCCGTCAGGACCGTAAGGCGGCAGCAGGCGCAGGTAATCGCCCATGCCCGGCGGCTCGACTTTGATGACCTGCGCACCCAGATGCGCCAGCAGAAGGGTCGCATATGGTCCAGGGATCAACCGTGAGAGATCGAGCACGGTTATGCCGGTAAGCGGTAAAAGGCTCATAATAAACTCCCCCAACCCCAGGTGACCGCCACCACCACCCCCTGCCCGCCACCATGCGCGCCTCACGCCTCACCCCCTGGCGGCACACTGGCGCGAGGCGCGCCGCTCCCTGGTGACGGTCACCTTGCGCCCTGCAGCCACCTCAACGCTTCGGCGCACGCAATCGCTTCATCCCACCTATGCCCATGATCCTCATACGACCACCACGCAGACAGGACTGCCTGCGCCAGCCCCCTGCCAACAATGCGTGTGCGCTCAAAGCCGAGCGCATCTGCGATCAGATCAACTCGCCGCGCCATGATATGCACAAGTTCGCTCTGCGTTCGATGATTGTGCGACGAAATGCGTCGAGGCGTGAGGCTTCCATAGCGATCGACGCCATCAGGGTTGCGCCCCATTGACCAGCGCTTCTTCGGCGGATTCGAGGGAGGCGCGCTTCTTATCAGCGCGTTCACACAGAGCGCAGGCGATGACATCCATCATATGATCAACGTAGACGAAGTTCAGCCGACGTTTCACATGCGTCGGGACCTCCTCAAGGTCCACGGCATTGCGCCGCGGCAGAATGATTGTGTGAATACCTGCGCGGTGCGCACCGAGCACTTTTTCCTTAATCCCGCCGACGGGCAACACCCGCCCGCGTAGCGTAATCTCTCCGGTCATCGCCACATCGCGGCGCACCGGTCGTCCGGTGAACGCCGAGATCAGCGCCGTCGCCATTGTAATCCCGGCTGAGGGACCGTCCTTGGGAACAGCGCCGACCGGCACATGGATGTGAATGTCGGTTGTCTCGAAGCGCCTGGGCTTGATGCCGAGCGCCTCAGCATTGGCGCGCGCAAATGAGAGCGCAGCCTGCGCCGATTCGCGCATTACCTCACCGAGTTGCCCGGTCAGCGACAGTACGCCACGCCCTTTCATCAGCGACACCTCAACCGCCATCACATCGCCGCCATTGGCGGTCCAGCTCATGCCGGTCGCCACCCCGACTTCGTCCTGCTGCTCGGCGATGCCATAAAGGTAGCGCGGCGGACCGAGATAGCGCGTAAGCGCAGACGCCTGAATAACGTGCGCATAACTGCGTCCTTCCGCCAGACGGCGCGCCACCTTGCGGCAGATCGCGCCAATTTCACGTTCGAGGTTACGCACTCCCGCTTCATAGGTGTACCCCCGAATGATCTGACGCAGAGCGCTCTCGCTGAAGCGCAGCACCGTTCCTGGCATCTTCGCCGATGCCTCCGGGTCCTTTGCCAGCGCCTCGGCGCTCTGGGCAACATACTCCGGGCTTGCCAGACCGTTTGCCTCTAACTGACGCGGAACCAGAAAACGTCGCGCAATTTCCAGCTTCTCTTCCTCGGTGTACCCCGGCAGATGGATGACTTCCATGCGGTCGCGCAGCGCTGGCGGGATTGGATCGAGCAGGTTGGCAGTCGTGATGAACAATACGCGCGACAGATCGTAGGGCAGGTCGAGATAATGGTCAGTAAACGCGATATTCTGCTCTGGATCGAGGACTTCGAGCAGCGCCGAGGCTGGATCGCCGCGAAAATCGCTGCCCAGTTTGTCAATCTCGTCGAGCATAAAGACCGGATTAATCGTTCCGGCGTCCTTCATCGCTTTGATGATGCGTCCCGGCATTGCGCCGATGTAGGTGCGCCGATGACCGCGTATCTCCGCCTCATCGTGAACGCCTCCCAGCGAAATGCGCACAAAACGCCGTCCCAGGGCTTCGGCAATAGAGCGACCAAGTGATGTCTTGCCTACTCCTGGAGGTCCGACAAAACAGAGAATCGGCGACTTGAGGCGCGGACCAGCCAGCATGCGCGCTGCCATGAACTCCAGAATACGCTCCTTGACGCGCGGCAACCCATAGTGGTTGCGCTCAAGCGTGGCGGCTGCGCGCACCAGGTCGGTGTCGTCTTCAGTCTGCTGACTCCAGGGCAGATGGATGAGCCAGTCGAGGTAAGTGCGCACCACGCTGTACTCTGGCGAGGCTGGCGGCATCATCTCCATGCGCTCCAGTTCTTCGAGCGCCTTCGCCTGAGCGCGTTCAGGCATCGCCGCCGCCAGAATTCGCTCGCGCAGTTCGTCCATCTCGCGCTGGATCGGATCGGTCTGCCCCAGCTCGCGCTGGATGGCTTTCATCTGTTCGCGCAAAAAGAACTCGCGCTGCGACCGGTCGACTTCCTTTTGAACCTGAGTATGAATCCGACTCTCAAGTTCAAGAACATCGAGTTCCTGTGAGAGCATGATTGACAGGCGTCGCAGCCGCTCCTCCACGTCGAGCGTCTCGAGGATCTCCTGGCGGCGCGGCACGTCGAGCGGCAACGTCGAAACGATCAGATCCGCCAGCCACCCTGGCTCACTGACATTCATCGCCATGATGTAGGCGTCATCAGGCAGCGTGCGCGAGAGTTTGACGACCTTCTCGAACAGCGAGAGCACTGCGCGCATCATGGCTTCGACTGCAATTGTTTTTTCGGTGTTTTCGTAAATGGCGACGCCGTGCGCGTGCAACGCCTGACGATCCTCCACATATGCCACGACGCGCATCCGCCGCTGCCCCTGAACCACAATCGAGATCGAACCGTCGGGCATCTTGAGAATGCGCTGGATCACTGCCTCGACACCGATCGTGTACAGGTCGGCAGGTCCAACGTCCTCGACATCCGGTTCGCGCTGCGCCACTGCCAGAATCGTACGATCGCCGCTCATTGCTTCTTCAATGGCCGCCACCGAACGCTCGCGCCCGACGAAGAGCGGCGTCAGCATATGCGGAAATAACACGGTGTTGATCAATGGCACCACTGGCAGGATGCGCTCCTGTCCCTGACCATTGATCAGTGCAGACTCTGGATTCATCGGAAAATCGAAGAGGATGGGAGATTCTTCGGGCATAGCGTCCTCATCAGCAGCGGACCAATCGCCAACGGTATGCATTGGATTATAGCATGGTGCGGACAGGCTGATGTGCGACAGAATTGTATGCATCCTGTCACAAAACCGAAATCATTGTATCGAGCCGCGCCTGCTATACTTGAAAGCGATGGCAGGTTGCGATGCCCTGCGATGGAGCGCTCCTGTGCAACCCGTGTAAAGAACACCGACAAAAGGGCTTCACATGGCGCGAACAAGTCGGTATAATACACAGTGCGACAGCGCAGGTGCTCCTGGCCTCACAAAGAATCTGCAGTGACCGGGGTATGCCAGCGATGCCATCCATATATGCACCACCTCGCACCTGGCGCTTGTGATTAACTGGCTGCACGTGCAGGCATCACCGCATCGAACGACGCAGGAGACTTAAATTCAGTCAGCAGCGTAACTATCCATATCCGGAGGAACATCATGGTGGAGCTGATTGTTCAGATTGTCGTCGTTTGTCTCTGGGGCGCAATGATTGCCATCCACACCCGCCGCCTGCTGCGTCTCGCACGCATTGAAGCGCCGGCATCCCTCCGCAGGCGCCAGTTGCGTCAAAATCTGTCGCGCGTCTGGTGGTGGCTGGGACGTGAAGAGTTCTGGCGCGCCGTTCAGATTGATGGGTTGCGCTGCACGCAGATCACCGTGATGCTCTTCTTGCTCGCGCTCGGATTGATGGTTTAACACTCTCTCACCGGCTTCACGACCGCACCTCGGCCCGCGTCTTTGTACACGGGCGTCTGATAGAAGCGCGGTGCGCTTGCAACAGGCGCATTGCAATGGCGCAATGTGCGTTGTGCGGCGCGCCGCGCCCTGTTCTTCTCTTTATCCGATGTTCTTGCGCGTGACAGCGCAGCAATCTCCCCGAGCTTAGCGGAATATTTATTCAAAAACCATAAGCCCTTGCTGAGGTCGTGCAAGCCCCTGCGGGGCTTCCGTGTCCTGAGCGAGGGCTTATAGAATCAAACCTGGTCCAGCCCGCGCAGGCGGGCTTCGCATTCCGTAGCTTGCGACTTTAGGCGCCGGGCGGGTGGGCGGATAGCGGAATATGTATTCAAATTCCATCAACCGCCGGGCGCAGCGCAAATGCCGGATTATTTCGTGAATGTTCGTCATTCGCCGGGCAAACGAACGGATAATAGCAGTATAATACCTCCAGAGCGACACGCAGCGCTTCGGAGAGCATGCGATGAACCTCCTCCACACCCGACCATTTCCGGCTCTGTACGCCATCCTCGCACTGCTCACTGTTGCGCTTCTATCCGCCTGCACAAACGCAGCGCTGACGCCGACACCCTCCCCATTCCCGTCGATTACACCAACAGCAACTGCGCCGTATGTCACTCCGTCACCCGCGCTGGTCACCCCTGTTCGCCCGACAGCGTCCGCTGCTGCACCCATCGATGAGTTAGCAGCGATTGCCGCTGCCGTCCCTGCCTCCCGCGATCAGCGCGCAATCAGCGCAGCGTTCAACGGCGGCGACATTCCCGCTATCGCACGAACAACGCCGCTCGACGTTCAGGTTGGCGAGATTGAGACCTTCTGGGTGACAGACGTCTCGAACAGCGCAAATTACACAGTGACGGCGCAACTGCGCTATGCCGGTCCGGTTGTGCTGATGTATGTTGATACATCGCTCGATGTTCCGCAACACCTGATCGAGCAGTCGGCGCAGGTCTTCGAGGAGCGGATCTACCCGCGCAATCGCTTCCTGTTCGGTGAGGAGCGCATCCCTGGCGTCGACGGCGACGTGCGTCTGACTATCCTCAACACCCGCATCCGCGGCGCTGGCGGATACTTTTCCTCAGCCGACGGCGTGACGCGCGCCGTCAACCGCTTCAGCAACGAGCGCGAGATGTTTGTGATCGACGCGGTCGCCTTCCCCCCAGGCAGCGACGCCTACAATGCAACGCTGGCGCATGAGTTTCAGCACATGATCCACTGGCACCGCCAGCCGCGTAGTCCCACGTGGTTCAATGAAGGTCTCGCAACGCTTGCCGAAGACCTGAATGGACTGGGGGACAACGGCGCGGCGCTGGCGTATCTGCGCAATCCCGACACACAACTGACGACGTGGATGCCGGGAAGCGGCGTGGCGCGTCACTACGGCGCGGCGCAACTCTTCATGCGCTATCTGTACGAACAGTATGCTGGCGACAGTCGTCCCGCCGACTGGATCGGCGCCGATGCAGGCAACAATCTCCAGGCTCTGGCGGATCTCGCTGCCCGCCGCCGCGTGGACATCGCCAGTTTTGCAGATCTGTTCGCCGACTGGGCAGTGGCGAATATCGTGAATGATCCGAAGGCAGGCGATGGGCGCTATGCGTATCGCGGCCTTCCAGCGCGCGCTGCAACAGTGCAACTCGAACCAGGACCAACCTCCGCCAGTGTGCGTCAGTTCGGAGTGGATTACCTGGGTCCGCTCGAAGGTCCGCTGACACTCGATTTCGACGGCGCAGATACAGTGCAACTGGTCGGAGCGTTGCCAGCCGAAGGACGCTTCGCCTGGTGGAGCAATCGCGGCGACGAAAGCGTCTCAACACTGACACGGCGCCTCGATCTGCGCAATGTCTCACGCGCAACGCTGACGTTCCGCCTCTGGCACGAACTTGAGCGCGACTACGACTACGCATTCGTGACTGTCTCCACCGACGGCGGCAGGCGCTGGCAGACGCTTCCCGGCATCACTACCCGCACCGACGATCCACAGGGACACAATCCTGGTCACGGACTCACCGGCATTAGCGGCGCGCCGGATGCTGCGCTCGGCAATGCGCGCGGACGCTGGATCGACGAACGCATCGACCTGACGCCGTTCGTCGGTCAGGAGGTTCTGCTACGCTTCTGGGTCATCTCCGACGCTGCGATCAACGGTCCCGGCGTGTTGCTCGACGATATGCGCATTGCGGAGATCGATTTCGCCGACGGCGCTGAAACCGACGATGGAGGATGGGAAGCGAGAGGGTTCGTGCGCACCTCCGGCATCCTTCCGCAACGCTGGATTGTGCGGTTAGTGTTGTTCGACGGCGACGAGACGCGGATCATCGCGCCAGAGATCGACCACCAGGGGCGCGTCAGCGTCCACGTCGCCGCGGGACAGCGCGCCATTTTGCTGGTCAGCGGCGCCGCTCCTTTCACGACAGAACCGGCATTGTACCGTATCAATCTGTATCGACCATGAGGAGTCTTCCAATGACCGACGGGCAATTGCGTGTGCTCATGTTTGGCGCTCATCCCGATGATGTCGATTTCACCGCCGGAGGAACGGCGGCGCTCTATGCGCGTCAGGGTCACGAGGTGCTCTGCGTCTCGGTGACGAATGGCGATGCCGGGCATCAGACCGAAGCCGGCGCGTATCTGGCGCGCCGCCGTCGCGCCGAGGCTGAGGCGGCTGGACAGGTCATCGGCGCGCGCTACATCACGCTCGATAACCATGATGGCGAACTGATGCCGACGCTGGAAAACCGACGTCAGATTATTCGCCTGATCCGTCAGTTCAAACCCGACCTGATCATGTCACCGCGCCCGAATGACTATCATCCTGACCATCGCTACACAGCGCAGTTGATCCAGGATGCCTCATATATGGTAACTGTCCCAAATGTCTGCGCCGACACGCCGCATCTCGATGCGATGCCGGTGATTGTGTACGTCAGCGATACCTTCCAGAAGCCATACCCGTTTACTCCCGATGTGGTCGTTGCCATCGACGAGGTGATCGATCTGAAATTTGCGATGCTGCACGCGCACACGTCGCAGATGTATGAGTGGCTGCCGTACAATCAGGGTATCCTGCACGAAGTTCCGGCAGAGGACGCCGAGCGTCTCGCCTGGCTGCGGCGCCGCCTCGATGGGCGAATGCGGCAGGACGCCGATCGTTTCCGCGATCTGCTCATCAAACTGTATGGCGCCGAACGCGGACGAAGCGTCGTTTACGCCGAGGCGTTCGAGGGGTGTGAATACGGCGCGCGCCTTACATCGGAGAACCTGCACCGCCTCTTCCCGTTCTTTCCAGGACAATGAGCGCAATTCGCGCTAAGCATTAAGTCCGGCAGGCGATATGCTACAATTATTGCGAACGATAGTGCGGACAGACCTATGACCACATCATTCACAATCGAAACGCCAGCCGAAGCGACCCGATCCGTTCCGCCGCTGATGTCAGGCGACCGGCTCTCGCGCGCGGAGTTCGAGCGGCGCTACCACGCCGCGCCCGACACGCTGCGCGCTGAACTGGTCGAAGGAGTGGTCT
>JANWXL010000306.1 GCA_025055265.1 Roseiflexus sp. | reverse complement strand
AGGGGATTGAAACACCGCGGCTGATTTTCCCACATCGACTACCATAGTCTGAAAAAACAAAAGCCCCGCAATGAAGGGGATTGAAACTTTTCCCACATCGACTACCATAGTCTACGTGGGTAGGAAAAAACAAAAGCCCCGCAATGAAGGGGATTGAAACACGCGGGGTCGACTTCTTCCGGCAACGCCACGCGCTGGAAAAAACAAAAGCCCCGCAATGAAGGGGATTGAAACACGACGGTGAATTCGGGGGGGATGGGGGGATGAAAAAACAAAAGCCCCGCAATGAAGGGGATTGAAACATCTCGCAAGGGGATAAGAACTGCGAGCCAAAGGTGACCAAAAAACGAAAGACCCACAATGAAGGGGATTGGTCTCCTTGAAGCCTCTTTCCCGTATATGGTCTTTGAGCAATTAATCCGGTTTCATCAGCTCTAGCCCACTAAGGCAAGCTTCACTTCTCGTAGATTACGACTTGTGGAAATTCAGGAATAAACTCAGTCTAGCCCGCGCGGGCGAGCTTCGCCCTCCGTAGCCCGCGACTTATGGATTCGGAGAAAATAACCCGGTATCGCCCGGTACAGCCTGCGAAGGCGGGCTTCGCAACCGTAGCCCGCGACTTCAGGCGCCGGGCAAGCGAGCGGATAGCGGAATAATGATTCAAAAACCATCAACCGCCAGGAGGGTGCGCGCATGGCGGAATATTTGTTCAGAATTCAGCAGCGAGAGAACCAGAAAACAAAAGTCCTGCAATGAAGATACAAAGCCATTGATCCGCGCGAGTCCATCTTGATCCGCGCAAGCCTCTGCGCCCTATCCGCGACACTGACTGGGGCATCCAGACATCCCGCCAAATCACGACTGCGCCCCTTACTCCCACACCAATGGTGATCCCACGCCGCGTATGGTATGATGTACTGTGAACCATATGCAGGAGAGCATTCCCACATGCCCGATGACCTGCTGCGCCTCACCGACGCCGGTCTGTACTGTCCCGCTGGCGACTTCTACATCGACCCCTGGCAGCCAGTGGCGCGCGCAGTGATTACCCACGCCCACAGCGACCACGCGCGCCCCGGAAGCGCTGCATACCTGGCAACGCGCGATGGTGAGCGCGTATTGCGCACGCGCCTTGGCGTGGATGCGCATATCGAAACGCTCGCGTATGGCGAAATCGTGTCGATCAATGGCGTCGATGTGTCGTTCCATCCCGCCGGTCACGTACTGGGATCAGCGCAGGTGCGCGTGGCATATCGCGGCGAGGTGTGGGTCGTGAGCGGCGATTACAAAACCGAACCGGACGCGACATGCGCACCGTTCGAGCCAGTCCGTTGCCATACATTCATCACCGAGTCCACGTTTGGGTTGCCAATTTATCGCTGGCCCCCTCAAGATAGCGTGCTGGCGCAGATCAACGACTGGTGGCGGGGCAATCAGGAGGCAGGTAGAGCCAGCATCCTGTATGCCTACGCGCTCGGAAAGGCGCAGCGGTTGATCGCGGGCCTTGATGCTGCCATCGGTCCCATCTTCGTCCATGGTGCGCTCGTGCGCCTGACGGAGGATTACCGCGCCAGCGGCGTGGCGTTGCCGCCTGTCCGCTACGTCGGCGAAGCGCCGCGCGGCTTCGACTGGTCACAGGCGCTGATCCTGGCGCCCCCTTCCGCCCACGGCACGCCCTGGATGCGTCGCTTCGGCGCCGTCTCCACCGGCTTTGCCTCTGGATGGATGCGCATTCGCGGAACGCGCCGGCGGCGCGCTATTGACCGTGGCTTTGTCCTTTCCGACCACGCAGACTGGCCCGGTCTGCTGGCGGCGATTGACGCCACCGGCGCCGAACGGGTGTGGGTGACGCATGGCTACGCCGCCGTGCTGGTGCGCTGGCTTCAGGAACATGGTCGTGATGCAGCCATCGTCCAGACGCGCTTCGAGGGCGAGACAGGGGACGGGTAAACGTTCTAACCCCTATGCACACATTTGCACAACTCTATACTGCACTCGATGAGACAACGAAGACGAACGTGAAAGTCGAGGCGCTGACGCGCTATTTTGAGCGCGCTGAGCCAGCGGACGCCGCGTGGGCGCTTTTCTTCCTCATCGGTCGGCGGATGCGCCAGGCTGTGCCGTTGCCAACGCTGCGCGCGTGGGCCGTCGAGGCGGCTGGCATTCCCGACTGGCTTTTCGGCGAGTGCTACGATGCTGTCGGCGACTTCGCCGAAACGGTGACGCTTCTTCTGCCAGAACCCGGTGATTGGTCGGTGGATGTGGACCGGTCAGTGTTGCCCTTCGAGGGTCCGCAGCCGCTCCATCGCTGGGTCGAGGAGGTGCTCATCCCGCTGCGTGACCAGGACGAAGCGACACAACGCGCGATTGTGCGCGCAGTCTGGGCGACGCTCGGTGGAACTGAACGTTTCGTCTGGAACAAATTGATCACCGGCGCATTTCGGGTTGGCGTCTCGCAGCAACTCGTCGTGCGGGCGCTGGCGCGCGTCAGCGGCGCCGACCCTGCGGCCATTGCGCACCGCCTGATGGGTGAGTGGCAGCCATCCGCCGCGCTCTACCGGGCATTGCTGGCGCACGATACCGCCGATGCCGACGTGAGCCGCCCCTACCCCTTTTGCCTGGCGCACCCCCTCGACGATCCGCCCGAAACGCTTGGATCGATCAACGAGTGGCAGGCGGAATGGAAATGGGATGGAATCCGCAGCCAGTTGATCCGCCGCGCCGGTCAAACCTTCCTCTGGTCGCGCGGCGAGGAACTGATCACCGACCGCTTTCCCGAAATTGCGGCGATTGGCGCATTCCTTCCCGATGGCGTCGTCATCGATGGCGAAGTGTTGCCATGGAGAAACGGCGCAGTGTTGCCCTTTGCGCAGTTACAGCGCCGGATCGGGCGCAAAAACCTGACGCGCGCCGTCCTCGATGAGGCGCCAGCCGCACTCCTGGCATACGACCTGCTCGAACTCAATGGCGTCGATGTGCGCGATCAGCCGCTGGAATGGCGTCGGGCGGAGCTTGAGCGTCTGATTGCAACCTGTGCGCCGGGCAATCAGGCGCTCCTGATCTCGCCGGTGGTCGTTGCAGCGGACTGGGACGACCTCGCGGCGCAGTGGGCGACCTCGCGCACCCGCAACGTCGAAGGTCTGATGCTCAAGCGTCGCAGTTCACCCTACCGCGTCGGGCGGGTGCGCGGCGACTGGTGGAAGTGGAAAGTCGCCCCCTACACTATCGACGCTGTGCTGATCTACGCGCAACGCGGCAGCGGCAAGCGCGCCAGCCTTTACACCGACTACACCTTCGCCGTGTGGGACGGTGACCGGTTAACGCCATTCGCCAAGGCGTATTCGGGACTGACGGATGAGGAGATCCGGGAAGTGGACGCCTTCGTAAGACGAAATACCGTAGAAAAGTTCGGACCGGTGCGCACCGTCACGCCCGAACTGGTCTTTGAACTGGCATTTGAGGGCATCCAGCGCTCGAATCGCCACAAGTCGGGAATTGCCGTGCGTTTCCCGCGTATTCTGCGCTGGCGGCGCGACAAGCGCCCGGCTGACGCCGATACGCTGGAACGGGTGCGCGCACTGCTGCCAGAGGACTCATGAAACTCTTCTACTCTGATACGTTCGTTCTCCCTCTGCCGGAGGGCCACCGTTTCCCAATCG
>JANWXL010000283.1 GCA_025055265.1 Roseiflexus sp. | reverse complement strand
CGCCGATGCCGGGCGGGAAGCCGCGCGTCGCCTCGTACACATCGGCGGCGCGGTCGAACGAGATGGACTTCGCCGCAGTCAACGCGCCACTTCCCAGACCAGGTGGGCGATCTCCGGGGCGATGAGTTTCTCCCAGGCCAGCTGCACGGCGGCGGGTGAGCCGGGAGTGGAGATGACCACGCGGTTGCGATAGACACCGGCGCTGGCGCGCGAGAGCATGGCCGCTGCGCCCACCTGCTGGTAGCTCAACATGCGGAACAGTTCGCCGAAGCCGGGCATGACCTTCTCGAACTTGCGGCTGAGGGCGTCGAAGGTAGTGTCGCGCGGGGCGATGCCGGTGCCGCCGTTGAACAGGATCAGGCGGGCTTCGCCTTCGGCCAGCTCATCCAGCACCGCGCCTACCTGCTCCGGCTCATCTTTGATGATGCGGTAGTCCACCAGGCGATGGCCGGCGGCTGCGATCTGCGTCTTGAGGTAGTGGTAGTTGACGTCGGTCTCGGGCGTGCGCGTATCGCTGACGGTGACGATGGCGATAGTTGCGGGGCCGCGTTCGGCGGCCAGGGTCTTATGCAGTTGCGTGCTGGCGGAGGTCATGGGCGCATCTCATAGAAGCGGCTGCGCCCAATGTTACCAGACAAAGTCAGCGACGGCGCCACCACACTACAACGAGGGTGAGGAGGATCAGCCCAACGATGGGCAGCGCGCTTTGTGCGGCGATAAGCAGGTAGTCGTTCTCGCGGTAAACGCTGACCTGGGACGGCGTGGGTAGCGGGCCGGCGAAGGTGAGCGTGGCGGTGTGGCGCGGCAAATGGGGCGTTGCAGTGAGAGGGGCTGTAAGCGTGGCAGTCGGTGCGCGGGTGGGGATGGGGCCGGGGGTGAGGGCGGGTAAATCAAGAGTTGCGCGCGAGAACCAGATCTCCAAATCCGCATATTGTTGGCCTGTCACGCGCTGGCGAGCAAATCGGCTCACATGCCAAACCACACACAGCTCATTTCCATTACGGATCACGGCTCTTGGCCAGTTTGGAGCATCAACTTCGTAGCGGGCAATGGTCTCAGGTGTTGACCAGGCCGCGCCATCCCAAGTCAGGTGCAACAGTCGGCCCGTCTCCTCTTCGTCTGAAGCGAGACGTCCGGACATCAACAAGTGGAGTTGGCCTGCGCTGTCGCTGAGCATCGAATAAGTGCCTAGGGTAGCCACAGCGAAGTGATTGCCGCCTAGAACACCCGAAATGGGTTGCGGTTCGGACCAGGAACGGCCATCGTCTTGGGAGAGCGTGTAATAGGGGATGTCGTCAGGCATCAACAGCCAGACCATCACCAGGCGCGATTCCCGATCAAGACCGAGCGCGGGCGATTTCAGGTAACGGCCGGTGGTCGGCGTCAGGGGCGAGGTGAACTCGAGCGGCGCCCGCCAGGTAGCGCCACCGTCCTCCGAAGCCGCATACCCAATAGAACCCAGTGCCACCTGCCCCAACGCGCCACCCGACCCGGACTCCCACACAGCGTGGAGATTGTTCTGACGATCAATCAGGAGTTGTGGCTTGGCCGCGCCGGTCGAGCGATCCGAGATCTCGACAGGCTCGGTCCACGTCTGACCGAAGTCGTCCGAGCGGCGGTAACGCACACGATAACCGGTCGAATAGCCGGCGGTGTCTATCAAATGCAGGCGCGACCCCTGCGGCGTGATTCGGGAAAAGTAGGCGCCGTCGGTGGTCAATTGCTGCGTCGGCGCCCAGGCCGGTGCCTGCCAGGCATTCTCCGGCAAGGCACTTGAATAGAATATACTCAGATAATCGGTGTAGGTGATATGTAAGATGTTGCGGGAGTCGACTGCCAGTGCTGGCCGGGTGGCCGCGCTCTCGCCGGGGTTGTTGCGGAAGGAGAAGATATCGTTCGGCGCACTCCATTGCTCGCCGTCATCGCTATACGTATACATCACCATGTCGTACTGCTGGCGGTTGATGACGTTGCCCGAAGCCCAGGCCACGTGGATTCGCCCGGCCATATCCACCGCAATATCGGGGAACCAGCCGGCGGACTGGCCGGGGCGGGAGAGCATGAGGGGTTCAGACCAGTCCAATTGCTGAGCCCAGAGAGACGAAGGCCAGGCCAGGCCGGACACTACAGCCACTATGGCAAACAGGCAGCAAATCAGCAAACTGATGCGGATTAACATGTGGGTATCACCTGATGACCTGGTAGACCGTCACCCCACCGCTCGTGTGCATGGGCACCTGCCAGGTTGAAGGCACAGGCTCATAAGCGCTCAGAGCACGCTCCGCCGGCCCGACGATAACATAGTTTACACCGTATTCTTCGAGAATGGCGCGGCGCCGGGCTTCGGAGGTCGCAGTATCGAAAAACTCGAGCACCTTCTGCTCTTTGCCGTAGTAATCCACCGTCTGCGCCCAGTGCGCCAGGAAGGCGCGCTGGCCGGTCAGTGCAGGCACGTACTGGCCCAGGGTCAGCGAACTGAGTACGACGCTGTCCGGCGGAGCCTGGGTGGCCAGCCAAATCATCGCTTTCAGCTCGGCGCGGCTTAGATAGTAAGGATAGGTGTACCGGCTCAGATCCACGAAGCGCCAGGCGTAGAGGTAAAGGTTCGTCGGCACGACGCACAGCAGCGCGACAACGGCCAGCCCTCGCCGCAATGTTTCATCCTGCCAACGCCAGGCACGAGCGGCTGCCAACTGCTCGACCCAGGGTAACACATACCGAAAGAGACCCTGCGTCGCCAGAATGGCAATCGGCACCTGCCAGCCGTTGAGCATCTTGATCTGATAATCGGTCGGCAGATAGATCAGCAGGGCGTTCATCCAGAACCAGGCGCGCAGGAAGAGGGTTTTGTCGTCCAGCCCGGCAAGCCGGAGCGGATGATCCTTGAACAGGGTGAACAAGGCCAGCAGGAAGGCCGGCCCCATCAGCACGGGCAGCAGAAGCGGGTTGGGCGTAAAGACGCCGGCATTATCGAATTGCGCCAGCACCTCACGCCAGATCGGATCGAGCAAGGTGAGCAAAAACGAGTACAGCCCCGGCCAGAAGGAGAGCAGGCCGAGGATCAGCCCGGCCCGAAGCAGAAACAGCGGCAGGCGACGGTCACGTACGGTCTTCAGCAGGCCATAGGCGCCCAGGATGCCGTACACCAGAAACAGGTCATAGGCGTGCTGGAAGCCCAGGAAGAGCACGAACAACCCCGCCCAGACCGCATAGCGCAGTTGGCCTTTGGCTTCGCCGCGCATCATTAGGTCGAACGCAAACATGTACAGCGCCGCGCTCGTCAGGTGCGGGGTTGAGAGCATCGC
>JANWXL010000177.1 GCA_025055265.1 Roseiflexus sp. | reverse complement strand
TCTGTAAACGAAGTTTTCTGGCTTTTTGCGACCTTGAGCGCGGCGAAAGTCATACGACATCAGGACGAGGCGGATGCTGCGCCGTACCCAAACGGTAAATCACCGGAAAACTTACTGTACAGACTAATAAGTCGCGGGCTACGGTTGCGAAGCCCGCCTGCGCGGGCTTATGCGGGCCGTACCGGTTAACTGCTCAAACTTCATCAGCCTGAAGCGCAGATGTCCAGGTTCTCATTGATCTTTCTCCTGTGTTATGTTATCGTAGAATACGACAGATGATAGTAAGACCAGATGGCCGTTTGTGTCGCTCGCATTCCCTGATCTCGCCGGTGAACGGTACACAGATGACAGGTGTTTCAGTCGCTGCATTCGTGTGACTGTTGTTGTGCGCCAGACTAATCTTGCTCTTGCACGTCGAATACTCGTATGAATGACGCATCCTGTTCCCGCCCCTGCCCCACAGTAGCCGCCATTCGCCGTGATTTCACTGCATTGCGCGATCACCTTGCCGCCGGTCATCGCTGTATCGACGCCTGGCTGGCGCTGGCGGACCTGGTGACCACGCCAGCGCATCGGCTCGACTGCATGGCACGCGCCAGCGCGCTCGCGCCGGATGATATCGAACTGGAAATCGCGTATCTGGAACAGCGTCTCGTCATTGATCCCGGTGACACTGAGGCGTCGGGGGCATTACGCGCAGCGCGCGCGCGGCGGGTGCTGATGGGGCACAAGCCGCGCATCTTCAAGCAGATGGATGCATCGCCAACCCTGGGTTCGATCCTGGTCGAGATGGGTGCCATTACTGCTCAGGAACTGGAGTGGCTTCTGGAAGAACAGGCAGCCGTCCGGCGACGCGGCGATCAGGTAATGTTCGGGGATGTGGCGGTGTCGCGCGGCAAGGTGACGCCGGAAACGCTGGCGCGCGCGCTGATGATCCAGATTCAGCGGCGGGTCAGCAACGACGCAGCGCCCCGCGCCCTCGGCGAATATCTGATTGCGAACGGGTTGCCGCCGGAACGCCTCGAGCAGGCGCTGACCGAACAGATCTACCTGCGGCGTATTGGGCGGCACGAGACGCTCGGCGAGATCCTGCTTCGACGGCGCTGGGTCACGCGCGATCAGCTCGAACGCGCACTGGCGCAGCAGCGTCAGGATGCGATGTCGCTGTTCCGTTGAACGCGGCGCAACGCCAACGAAGCGGACATCCGTCGCACATCAGACAGTGAGTAGCGCATTTACGGTGATCGATAAAGGATCGTCGCAGACCAGGCTGAGCGCAGCGCGGATTGCGCGCCAGGCAGTGGTGGACGCACGCTTCGATGATCAGCGCATGAAACTGAGCAAAGAAGAAGGCAGCATTGCCATTCGTTTCAACTGCTCGATGCACGTGAAAGTTTTCTCTGGCGGTTGTCGCTATTGTGGGAAGGAATGGCGACAATGCGCGCTCAATCAGGTGTTGCACCGCGTCATACGGTGCGCGGCGAAAATCGAACCCTGGTGCGAGATCGAGGCGCGCAAATAACCGGCGCGTATAGGCGTCAACCACAAACACGGGCCATCCGCCGCCGTAGAGCATGATCGTGTCCGCCGTCTCACGCCCGATGCGCGGCAGCGCCAGCAACCGTGCACGTACCTCGTTGCGCTCGCCGCGGAGCAAACGGGTTGTTTCGCCACCATACCGTTGGACTATCTCGTGGCAGATAGCCTGCACTCCGACAGCCTTTTGCGCATGGAACGCGCAGGGGCGGATCAGTGCAGCCAGGGTAGCAGTGTCGGCCGTCGCCAGCGCCGACGGCGACATCAACCCGGCATCACGCAACCGGACAATTGCCGCCTCGACGGTCTCCCAGCGCGTCCGCTGGACGAGAACGGCGCCAACCAGCACCTCAAACGGCGGGTCATCAGTGACGACAGGCCACCAGTGCGGTTCGTGCCCGAAGTGCTCGTCGAGAGCGGCGAAACATGCGAGCAGTCGCTCTCCCAGTGGCTGATCGCCGGTCACACCAGTTCCAGAGCAAAATCCACTTCAAACAGGCGGCCCCATGGCAGGCGCGTGCTGCCCGGCGTGATGCGCCAGTGGCCGGCGAAACCGGGAAGTGCGCCGATGCGTGCATTCAGGTGGGTTTCGATCCAGCGGCAGATCGCCCCGATCGTTGTATCATCAGGTTCGCGCGCACCGGTCATACGCTCGAGCATAGCGCGTGCAGCGCGGCGCACGACGTGCTGGTATCCCCAATCCTCGACAAAACGGTGGAGCAGAAAGCGCAGATGGGCGATCTGTTGTGCAGGAGTTGTTGCCAGAAGAGCAGCGCACCCCTGCGCCAGCGCTGTGCCGATGGTATTGCCAGCCGTGTTCCATGCACCAAACCCGGCAAGCCGGAGGAGATCAACCTTCTCGATCAACAATTCCATCAGCACTGGATCGGCGCCGTTAGGGTAGGCGACATCCGCCACGATCACCTGTTGCCCGTTCTCCTGAAGTTCGCTCACACGCTCGACCAGAGCATCGAGATGATCGTACCGCTCATCACGCTCTTCCGCCGCAAACGTCTCGTCCCACTCGGTGCGGCGCGGCGACGGCGTGTTAACCGCCAGCCACAAGTCGGGGGCGGCATCAACTGGCGCAACCGTCCCGCCAATGGCGTGAATCTGCCGTTCAACAGTCAACCGGACAGGACCGTCCTCGTAGGGCGCCACAATCTCCTCGCCGCCGGGAACGGCATAGAGCGGCGCAATGCGCGGCGCACGCCCGGCGTGCTGATTGATAATCCGCGCCAGCAACGCGCACCCCACTTCATCGGCGCCGGGGTACATGAGTAGCACGCCGGACGAATGATCAGCCCTCTCCCGCCCATCGCTCATCGGATGAGTCTGTCCCAGCGCCAGCAGATCCGCCCAACTGGTGAGCCAGCGTTTTTCGCGCGATCCCAGCCCGAACGGACTCGTATCGTCAGAACTGAGAACCAGCAGATCAATCGCGCCTGAGTCGAGCAGATGGAGCGATGCCAGGTTGACGATATGGTTGCGCAACCGGCGACGCAGCATATCGCGCAGCACATCAGGAGGAATCTCGGCGCGCAAGGCGGCGATCTCATCGGTCAGCGGCTCGCCCTGCGCGGCGCGGTCGAGGAGTTGCGAAAGTCGATAGAGGCGCGTGCCATACGTTGACCAGTAGAGCGCTTCTTCGGTGCTGTCATCCGCATTCGATATACGCGTAATCACGTTGAACGCCAGAATTGGAAGATTGGGCAGTTCGTTCTTGATCGCCCGCAGAACCTCCAGCCGACTCAACGCCGCTTCCGGGGGATCATTGCTGATGCGTGAGGCGATCAGTCCGCCGAATGTCAGCATCTCAACATCGACGATCAGCGCATCCAGCGCAGGGGCGATCGTACGCAGCCATGCGGCGAGATCATCACAGCGCGCCGGTTCGCGCAGACGGCTCAACAGATTGTCGGGCGGCAACGCCAGTTCAATTCCAGCGATTGCGGCAATCATCGCCGGATACCGGGTATTGACAGGCCGCTCATCGAGCGGAAGCAAACCAACCCTCATGACGTTGGTATCTCCCATGATGATGTGGATGGATAAATAACAAGAAACCGCACGATGGCAGCCATCATGCGGCTTCGGAACGCAACAACGCACGCCACAGCGCTACTTGGTTTCGCGGTACAGGACGTGCCGACGCAGGGTTGGATCGTAACGGCGCAGCTCGAGCCGGTTCGGGTCGTTCTTGCGGTTCTTCGTCGTCGTGTATGTATGCGCGCTCTCGGTGCTGCGCAGTTTGATAATAATCCGGTTGCCTTTTTTGCTCGCCATAGTTTGCCATCAGCCTCTGAGGTCATCTGCTATCGTATAACGTCTTTTGGTATTGTACCAGTAAGCGGCGGGGTTGGCAAGGGAAATGATTGACAGCATCGGTTAACAACACGTATAATCTCCATAAATCCCCGCTCTGCGCTCAAAGTGAATCGGACGTTGATGTTCACAAAAGGAGGGACTCGATGCTGAATCTCGCCATCATTCTGGAGGAGAGCGCTCGCCGTTCACCCGGAAAAACTGCGGTCATCCTCGATAGCATTCGCCTGAATTATGCCGAACTGAACGGCGCCGCCAACAAGATCGCCAACGGCCTGACCAGACTCGGTGTGCGTCCCGGCGACAAAGTGGCGATGATGATCCCCAATACGCCGCACTTCCCGATGTGTTACTTCGGCATTCTCAAGGCTGGCGCGACGGTCGTTCCGCTCAATGTGCTGTTCAAGCGCGATGAGGTCCGGTACCACCTGGAAGATAGCGACTCAGTGGCGCTGATTGTCTGGGAAGGGTTCCTCGACGAAGCGGCGCCTGGTTTTCGCATGGTCGACGCCTGCCGTCATTTGATTGTCGCACAGGCGCCTGGCTCGACGGCAACGCTCCCTGATGGCGCGATCCCGCTCGGCAGCCTCCTCGCCGAACACCCGCCGGTCTTCGATACGGTCCAGACGATGCCGGACGATACGGCGGTCATTCTCTACACCAGCGGCACGACGGGTCGTCCGAAAGGCGCAGAGCTGACCCATGCCAACATGTTCCTCAACGCAACTATCTGCACCGACAAGCTGCTGAATGTCACCTCGGAAACGGTCGGTCTCGCGGCGCTGCCGTTGTTCCACAGTTTCGGGCAGACGTGCGTGATGAACAGCCTGATCTACGCTGGCGGAACGATCACGATGCTGCCGCGCTTCGAGCCGCAGAAGGCGCTGGAAGTGATGGCGCGCGATCGGGTGACCTATTTTGCCGGCGTGCCGACAATGTATTTCTATCTGCTCAACTTCCCCGGCGCGGATCAGTACGATCTGTCGGCGCTCAAGTTCTGCGTCTCAGGCGGCGCCGCTATGCCGGTCGAAGTGATGCATGCCTTCAACCGCAAATACAACGTCACCATCCTCGAGGGATATGGTCTCTCCGAAACGTCGCCGGTCGCGTCGTTCAATCACCTCGACCGTGAACCGAAGCCAGGGTCGATTGGCGTGCCCATCTGGGGCATCGAGATGCGTGTGGTGGACGATCAGGGGCGCGAGGTCCCCAACGGCGAACTCGGCGAGATCGTCATTCGCGGTCACAATGTGATGAAGGGGTACTACAAGCGCCCCGATGCGACTGCCGAGGCGATCCGCAACGGATGGTTCCACAGCGGTGACATTGCCTACCGCGACGATGACGGCTTCTTCTTCATCAAGGATCGCGTGAAGGATATGATCATCCGCGGCGGCTTCAACGTCTATCCGCGCGAGATCGAGGAGGTGCTCTACGGGCATCCCGCCATCGCCGAAGCCGCCGTTATCGGCGTGCCCGACCAAGCGCTCGGCGAGGAGGTCAAGGCGGTGGTGGCGTTCAAGCCGGGACAGACTGCGACCGAAACGGAGATCATCGAGTACTGTAAGGAGCGTCTGGCCGCCTACAAGTATCCGCGTATCGTCGAAATCCGCGAGACGCTGCCCAAGACGGCGACCGGCAAAATCCTCAAACGCGAATTGCGCCAGGCAGACGCTGGCGTGCGTCAGATCGAGGCAGCATTGTAGGGGCAAGGCGCGGGGGTATAGGGGCAGTCGTAGGGGTAGGTCGTAGGGGCAGGTCTGAGACCTGCCCCTACCGACCTGCCCCTACCGACCTGCCCCTACGACCACGCCCTCTGCCCTGCCATGCGTTTGCGGCGCATTCATCACGCCGCCACGCCCCCAACGTGCCGCGCCAGCGCCTGACGCAACACCGGATAGGGTTGAGCGCCAACCAGACGCTCTACCACCTGCCCATTCTTGAAGATGTAGAGCGTCGGAATGCTGCGGATGCCAAACCGCTGCGCGGTGCGCGGGTTTTCGTCCACGTTCAGTTTGGCGACCACGGCCCGTCCGGCAAACTCCTGCGCCAGCCGCTCGACCACTGGCGCCACTGCGCGACACGGACCGCACCACGGCGCCCAGAAGTCAACCAGCACCGGCTGAGTGCTGGCGCCGACAATCTGATCGAACGTCGCGTCACTGAGCGTCACCGGGTGCGACCCTGCGGCGCCGTTCGCCGCTGCCTGGTGCATCGCCGATGGTTCAGGCGTTGAACGAGGCGCCTGGCGCGCCAGCGGTACGCTCGGACCCTGCGGCAGAGGCGGCGGTGCGCCGCCATTGGTCAGATGGGTCAGCCAGGCGCGCAGGGCTTCCTCAGCGACAACGCCGCTTGTTCGTGCGACGGGTGCGCCATTCTTTACGAAAACCAGACCGGGAAGTGCGGCAATGCCGTATTTTTGCACCAGCGCCGGATTGTCGTCGGTATCAACCCGCGCCAGCAGCGCGCGCCCTGCAAATGCCGCCGCCAGCCGTTCGAGCGACGGCTCGAGTTGCTGGCACGTCGGACATCCTTTGCGGTCGAATATCAACAGCACCGGCAGACCGGCGCGCAGCACGCAATCAATGCTTTGCTCGCCTGTGCGAATGGGGGTAGAAAATGCCATGATCGTCCTCACAAGGGTGATAGTCTGCTCTAATGCGACTATACCGCGCCACTGTTGGTTTTGCAGTAGCGGCATATTAGCGGGACGTTAGTATTGAGGCTGTTGTTCCGCCAACGCACTCAGCGCGACGAGCCTGGCATTTCCCACGGCAATGCCGTCGTCTCTCCCCACCCGACCCTGATCTGTTGACCGTTGATGGTAACTGCCGCGTGATCGGGGCGCGCTTCGATGAGGATATGCAGCAGCGCACCGCGCCAGTAGAGACGCACGCCATACGTGCGCCCCTCGACACGCCAGGCAGGCGGCAGGTTGGGACGCATCAGGAGGCGCTCACGCTCCGGTGTCAATCCGACCAGCACATGAAGCAACAGATGAGTTGTAAATGCACCCCAACCATACCCCTCGCCGCCGCAACGTCCATCGAGGGGCCAGTACTCGCACGCCACGCCAGGCAACGTGCGGTCGGGATGCGCCTGATGCGCGTCCCAGAACGTGTATGCCCGCTCAATCACTGCGCCAGCCAGTTCTGCTGCGTGATCGGTCAACCCGACACGCAAGGCGGCTTCAGTCGCCGTCCATGCGAACATGGGCCAGGTCAGCGTATCAGGGTTAATCCGCGCAATCGTCGCACGAAGCGTGTCACAGCGCTCCGGTCGGGCGACACCCAGCGCAACTGGCGCCAGCAGCATAACGTCGTCCACCTCGGTCGGTCCGCCAGCGCGCGTATCGTAGTCGGCATAGCGGTTGAGTGCGTCCTGCCACAGCGCATCGGTGCGCGTCACGTGCTCCTCAGCCAGCGCCAGCCACTCGTGAGCGTCGGCAGTGCGCCCAAGTTCTCGGGCAAACTCGCCCATCACCAGACAGGCATGGGCAAAGGCCGCCTGAAGATCGACAGGGCGCACGTGGCGTACCGGGTGACCGCCGCCAAGCGGCTGATCGCCAAAACGCGGCGAGTCGTCCTGCCCCGACTCCCAGCTACAGGCGTACACCAGCCAGCCGTCTGCGTCGCGTCGGTTCTCCAGCCACCAGTGCAGATATGAGGTCAATGCCGGATAGATATTCGCTAGCCACTCACGGTTGGGTTGCAGGCGAGCGAGCCAGTCCAGCACGAGCCAGGGGTAGCCCCACTCCGGCGCCGTGCCGCAGACTGTGCCATCGGCGGCGACCATGTTGTAGCTGCCATCTTCACGTGAACAGGGAACATTCGGTTCGGGCGCGTCGACAAACGTGCCCAGCAGCAGATGTTGCGCGAGGGTTGGATCGGCATACGCGAGTAGCAGCGCATCGATTGCCGCTTCGGCGAGCACGACGCGCGGCGCCTGGATCTGCATTGCATCCCAGATATGGCGGTAGATGCCAGCAGGCGCACGCACCATCATCCGTAGCGTTTCAAGGTCGTACACCAGCCCGCGACGCCAGTGATCGGGCCAGTCACCCTCCAGGATCGGCGCACGCGCCCAGAACGCATCGTCCTCCGCCTGCTTGCGAGCGCGGTCCGCCGCTGCTGTGCGCCGCGCGGCGCGCTGTCGGTGCTGCGCCATGCGCAGCGTCTTGCCGCGCGTCATATACACGTCGATCTGTTCACACGGCGTCGCAAATCCTAGCGTGGCAAAGAGCGCCACCGTCTCGCCGCGCCGACCGGTGACCGTTACAAACCCTTCGCCTGGCAACCCCGGCGCCTGTGACGCCGCCCAGGCAGCGGCGTGAGTCGGATCGGTCGTGATGCCAATGTCGGCAAATGGCTGCGATGCATGCACCACGAACGCATCACCGTCCTCAAAACCTTGCAGGACCAGATCGCCATCAACGATCCGACCGACCAGTCCCGACTCGCCCCACTCGCCACTGGCGGCGATGGTGCGCGTGTACTCGACGACAATGGCGACACGCGCTTCTCCCAGAATGGTCGCCGATGCACAGAGGGCATGCTCGCCAGCCAGATGGAACGTGGCATGGAGCGTCGCGCCGCTGTGTGACAAGTCGAGCGCAAAGAGGTTCATCGAGTGGTATGGGCTGGAGACGACATCAAACTCGGACAGGTCGAGCGCCCCTCCCAGAGCAAAGCGAAATCCGGCGCGATAGATTTCGCGTCTGCCGCCGTACATACCCGCGTGCGCCGGGTAGTGCCAGCGAAACCCGGCGCCACACGAGCGCAGCACCCCGCGTGGCGAAAGGTTGCGCGTGTGTGTCGGCGTATTCAGATACCCGTGTGGCGTGTAGTCGTCGGTTGGAAATGGCATGACGCCAGTATAGCACACTGAGAACTGAGAACCAAGAACTGAGAAGCGGGCGTGAGGGGTTAGGGGTTAGGGGTTAGGGGTTAAGCGGTTCTCATCATGCTTGGACCTCCCATGGCATTGTCTTGCAGTTGGCGTTGGCTGCGCCTGTCGAAGCCGACGCCCACCGTCAGGAGCAAGCATTTTGAGAAATACTGCAGGCGCTTGTTGGCGAAGATCACGTTCACCCGCGCATCAATGGCGCTGACGTCGCCGGGGTTGCTGATAGCGTGTTGCTGCTCTGCGCCTCCTGCGTGACTGCCTTCGCCCCAGGGTCAGCGCTTGCAGGAACGCACGCGGTCCCTGGACGCACGGACGTCTCGCCCGCACGCAACGCTGATAGAGTTGTGCAGGGGGGTTGGGAGTGCGGCGCACTCTCGGGCGAATTGAACCGGCGGCAGCATGACGCTAGTCAGCATCGTGACAGCACGGCGACAGGTTTTGGAGCGCTGCAACCGGCGAGGTCCGCTTTGGCGCTCCCTCACGATTCTGTGGTACCATACAGGATACCGTATCCGCCTGTATGTGTTCGAGGAGATACCGATGCGTCTGGTGACCTACCGCGACAGCGAGGGAGTTCACCTGGGCGCGCTGCGCGGCGACGAGGTCGTGTCGCTCGCCGGAGTGGCGCCTGATATGTTGAGCCTGATCGATGCCGGTCCTGCCGGGCTGGATGCCGCACGCGCCGCTGTCGGACGCGGGACGGGCGTTCCGTTGAGCGCCGTGACGCTCCTGGCGCCCATTCCGCGCCCACGGCAGAATGTCATCTGCCTGGGAATGAACTATGTCGCGCATACCATCGAGTCATACCGCGCGCGCGGGCGCGAACCCCGGCTGCCGGAGTATCCGGTCTTCTTTACCAAAGCGGCGCATACCGTGTGCGGACCGGACGACGACATTCCGCTCGACCCGAAGGTGACGACCGAACTTGATTATGAGGTCGAACTTGCGTTCGTCATTGGCAAAGCAGGCATGAATATTCCGCGCGCAGAAGCGATGGAGTATGTCTTCGGCTATACGATCATCAACGATATTTCGGCGCGCGACCTGCAGAGCCGCCATCAGCAATTCTTCAAAGGCAAGAGTCTCTATCGCGCCTGTCCAATGGGTCCCTGCATTGTGACGGCGGACGAGATTCCCAATCCGGCAGGGCTGGGCATTCGTCTGCGTTTGAATGGCGAGATACGTCAGGACTCGCACACGGGAGATCTGATTTTCGACATTCCGACGATTATTGAGCATCTGTCGCTCGGCATGCCGCTGGAGCCGGGGATGGTCGTGGCAACAGGAACGCCGGCTGGAGTCGGGCTTGGGCGCACGCCACCAGAGTACATGCGCCCCGGCGATGTGATGGAAGCCGAGATTGACTCAATTGGCGTGCTGCGGAATCGAATTGTCGGAGTGGCATAGGGATGCCATGTATGTGGTCATTGTCGCCAATGCCCCATCGTTGCGGCTCGATCCTTACCGTGAGATGATCGCCAGCGCCGACGTAGTGATTGCCGCCGATGGCGGGGCAAACGCCCTCGCTGACGCGGGCATCCGCCCATCGTTGGTCATCGGCGATCTTGACTCACTCAGTGCAGCGCGGCTGGCGTCGCTCGCGGCGGATGGCGTCGAGTTGCGCCGCTTCCCGCGCGAAAAGGACGAAACCGACCTGGAACTGGCGCTGCTCCACGCCGCTGCCATTGGCGCAACCCGCATCGACATTCTCGGGGCGCTCGGAGGACGCTGGGATCACACCTTCGCCAATGTCGCCATGCTGGCGATGCCAGAACTGCAAGGGCGACAGGTGCGCCTGATCGATGAGCGGCAACGCCTGTTTCTCGTGCGCGACCAGGCGACGCTCGAAGGTCAACGCGGCGATACGCTGTCGCTCTTGCCGCTGACGCCAACTGTCTGCGGAGTCACCACCCGCGGCCTGTTTTATGCGCTCAATGATGCCACTCTGTATTTTGAACGCGCCCGCGGCGTCAGCAACATCCTGATCGATCCGCCTGGCTTCGTCTCACTGCGTGAAGGATTACTGCTTGTCGTCCAGCATGATGATCGCGGCGCGCTCCAGTTCACAGCGGGCGCTCAAGACGCGGAAGTTGCAGGTTGAAGGTGTGAACGTTGCAGGTTGAAGGTTGCGCATAGAAAGGCTCTCTTAAGCCTTAACCCTTAACCCCTAACCCTTAACCCTTAACCCCTAACCCCTAACCCCATAGACGCCCGGCGTGGTGTACAATACAGGCGTATGAATGAACATCAGCGACAACCACGGATTAACTGGGGATCGATCATCGGCTGGCTCATCTTCTTTGCGGTGATCGCTGGCGGTCCGCTGCTGAGCGCGCTCCAGGGCGCTCTTGGCGGCAGGGTGTCCATTTCTCCAAACCTGCTCCCCTTCATCATTCTGGGGCTGGTGATGCTGGGCGCGCTGGTGTCGATCATTCGCAGCATCAGTCGTCGGAACGAGGGCAACGCCATGAGTGATCGATCATCGTCGCAGGCGCGTTCGCCATTTCCTTCGACCTATCAACCCTCAACCTACGACGACGATACGCCCCTGCCTCAATCAGTGCGGTCACCATTCCCCTCGTCATACCAACCGCCGACCTACCGCGATGCGTTGAGTCAGCCCAGATCGGCGCGCCCGCCCTTTCCGTCTTCGACTCCCGATCTGGAATGGCGCAACACCCGGAGTCGTCACATGTCGATGCCCGACGACCGCGCGCTTCCTTCGGCGCCCCGCTTCGACCCGATCATCAGTCCGCTGGGCGTTGTGATTGGCATTGTTGGGCTGATTGCGCTGGTCGGGGTCGCCCTGTATGTGTTCGGCGTCGCACCGTAGCGGTATGAGCGAGTACGATGCCATTGCTCGCTTTTACGACGCCGACCACGGCGGGTTTGCCGATGACCTCCCCTTCTACCGCGAACTGGCACGCCGCGCTGGCGGGCGCGTCCTTGATGTTATGTGCGGCAGCGGTCGCCTGCTGGTCCCGCTGGCACAGGCGGGCATTCGCGTGACCGGCGTCGACTCGTCGGCAGCCATGATTGAACGAGCGCGGCAGCGAGTCGCTGCTGCTGGCGTCGCTGCACGTGTGACCCTGCACCATCACGACGTGCGATTCGCGTTACCTCCCGGTCCTTACAACCTGGCGATTGTCGCGCTCAACAGTTTCATGCACCTGATCACGATCAAGGATCAACTGACTGCGCTTGCCCACATCCATCACGCGCTCAATGCCGATGGACTGCTGGCGATCGATGTGTTCAATCCGCACGCGCGCAACCTCGCCGGGTGTGACGGAGAACTGGCGCTGGATCGCACCTTTCGCCTGGACGATGGCGTTCTCGTATGCAAGTTCGTCGCGCAGCGGGCGGACATGGCGCAGCAGATCAACCATGTCACGTTTGTGTACGATGAGATCGACGGAAACGGCGGAGTGCGCCGCACAGTGCACCCTATGACATTGCGCTGGTTCTACCGGTATGAACTTGAGCATCTGCTGGAACGCGCCGGATTCGTCGTTGAGGCGATCTACGGCTCGTATGACCTTGACCCGTTCGTGACTGGCAGCGACATTATGCTGACCGTCGCGCGACGGCAGAGGCATAACCCCTAACCCTTAACCCCTAACCCCTAACCCCTAATCCCGCGACCCATGCCCAATCATCTCAAGAAACGCAGCAACCACCTGCGGATCAAAATGTGTGCCAGCCAGTGAGCGGAGGTACGCGATGGTCTGTTCTTCCGTCCAGGCTGAACGGTACGGTCGGTCGGAGCGGAGTGCATCCCACACATCAACGACGGCGAAGATACGCGCTGCCAGCGGGATCTGCTCGCCGTGCAGCCCGCGCGGATAGCCGCTGCCGTCCCATCGTTCGTGATGCGCATAGGGAATGTCGAGGGCGGGCTGGAGAAAGGGAATCGCCGACAGCCAGCGAAACGCATAGACCGGATGCTGGCGCATGATCGACCACTCATCGACGCTGAGCGGTCCTGGTTTGAGCAAAATATGATCAGGAACGCCCATCTTGCCAATGTCGTGGAGGAGGGCGCCGCGCCGGATATGTTCCATCTGATCCTCGGGTACGCCCATCAGACGCGCCAGTCGCAGGGTCAGTTCGGTCACGCGCTCGCTATGTCCTTCGGTTTCGTGGTCGCGCAAATCCAGGGCGCGCGACCAGCCTGCAATTGTCGCATCATAGGATTGCTTCAATTCTGCATGAGCGCGTTGCAGATCTTCAAACAGCGCCGACGTATCGATGGCAATCGCCGCCTGCATCGCCAGCGCCTCGAGAAACGTCCACCAGTGCGCGTCGGGTGTGAAAGGGGTGCGCTGCAAGATCTCGAGCACGCCCTTAATCTCGCTGCGTGCCTGCAACGGCACGGCGAAATACGCTGCAAACGCAGCAGCCAGCGCCTGATCGCGCTGGCTGACGACCATTTCGGCGGGGAAGGCGGCAAGGGAGACCGTCTGGCGCGAGCGAAACGCCATGCCAGCCAGCCCTTCCCCGGAACAGATTGATGCCTCGGCGATGTCGTGCGGCAGACCGCGACTGCACGCCGTTTCGAGCAACGTGGTGCGCGGGTTGAACAGCAAAACGCTCGCAGCATCAACGTGCAACTCCTCGATCAGGCGATCAAGCAGGATGGACAGAGTTGCCTGCAACTCCAGGCTCGCCGTAATCGCAACGCCAATGGTGTGCAGACTGGTCAGGCGACTGACCTGACGATAGATCTGCGCCTCAGCGCGTTTGCGTTCCGAAATATCACGGATGATTACCTGCGCGAAGGCGCCGCTCCGGTCGCGGAATCGCCCGAGGCTGATTTCAACGGGGATGGCATGCCCATTGACACTGATCAGATCGAGTTCGATGCGCGCGACCTGTTGCATCTCCTGAGCAAGCGCTCTTACGCCTGCCTGATAGCGATCCAGCGCAGCGATATGCAGGTAGTTGAGCAGTGTGTCCCCCAGCAGATGCTCAGCAGATGGCGCTCCAAGCAGGGTCACGAGCGCGGGGTTCACCAGCAACAGCCGGTTCTCCTCGTTAATGATTGCAATGCCTTCCGGGGAAAGTTCGATCAGGCGCTGAAAACGTTCCTGTTCCGAGAGTAAACGGCGGTAGCGATTGAGACGGGTAATGGTGCGCACGTGCGCCAGCAGTTCCGCCATATCGAACGGCTTGGTAATGAACCCATCGGCGCCTGCGCTCAGCCCCTCCACGCGCGACTGCTGATCGCCAAGCGACGTGATCAACAGGATGGGAATTTCGCGTAACCGCGCATGATTGCGTAACTGCCGACACACCTCGAATCCGTCGAGTTCGGGCATCAATACATCGAGCAGGAGCAGATCCGGCGTATATTCAATTGACTGACGCAGCGCTTCGGCGCCGTTCTGCGCCATCAACACACGATGCCCTTCGCGTGTCAGCAATCGCTGCAGAACGAGCCGCGCACCTGGATCGTCGTCGGCGATTAGAATGGTACTGGGAGCATCCATACCAAAGACGATACGCACCTGGAACAGAGTGCCAGGCAGAGTGGTGATAGCCTGATGAGTGTCCGCATTCCTACAAAATGGTACGATCCATGTTACATAACCGTGTTATTATACACCGAGATACGGTCAAAACCGACGCGATTGATCGTTGATTAAGCGAAGCAAGTGCGCTAATATAGCGCCAGTGATCACTGGCGTCTGTGCAACACGCTGATAACTCAGAGACACAAGCCTCGTTGCGTACTATCATAGCACGATGCCTTCCAGGACTGAGGGCAAGCAAGGGTACCCGGAGATCGCCTTTCCCTGTCACCTGAAGACTGCCTATGAACCACATTGCGAAAATATGCCTGATTGGGGATTTCGCCGTCGGAAAAACCAGCCTGATTCGCCGGTTTACCGAGAGCCGCTTCAGCGAGACCTATCTCAGCACGATTGGCATTCGCGTGAGCCGTAAGACGCTTCAGACTCCAGACGCATCGCACCTGACGCTCCTCATCTGGGACACGGCTGGCAGCGAACCTTTCACCACGGTTGTACGGTCTTACTATCGGGGATCGCATGGCGCGGCGCTGGTGTGCGACGTGACCCGTCCTGAAACAATTGCTTCGCTGCTTCGGTATGCCGACGAGTTTCACGCTGTCAATCCGAATGTTCCCTTGATCGTTATGGCGAACAAAATTGATCTGCGCAGCAAACGTGCTGTGTCGGACGCGCAACTCGACGAAATTGCCGCTGCACTCGACGCTCAACTGTTCTTCACCAGCGCCAGAACCGGTGAAGGCGTCGAGGAGGCATTTCTGGCGCTCGGTCAATCGATTATCGGAAAAGAGAGGGTGGTATGACCCAGAACGATACCCTGTATCACCAGTTGAACAACGAACCCAGAGAGGACGATCAGGAGGTTCAGGAGGATCTCGAACGGGTGCGTCGGATCATTCTCGGTCCCGACCCGCTGCGCCAGCGCTTGCAGCAGGCTGAAGTCGACCGCTTGCGCGAGATCATCTTTGGCGCCCAGATCGAGGAGTACGAACGGCGCTTTGCCGACCTGCGCCGTGAAGTCCAGCGCATCAGCGCCGACCTCCTCGAAACGCGCGAACGTCTGACCGATCTTGAAAAGACGATGGCGCGACGTATGGAGATGCTGGAACTCGATACTCGTAAACTGACCGACGATTTCCGCCGCGAGAGCGACCGCCAGCGCAGCCGCGAGGCGCTCCTGCAACAGATTGCCACTCAGGTGCGCCAGCACGACGACCAGCTCAAGGCGTCCGGCGAGACTGTTCTCGACGTGCGCAAAGTGCAGGCAGCGCACGACTCAGAACTCCGTTCGGTCCGGGCGGGGATCGTTGATGTGCGTGATCAAATCGAGCAGCGCGCTCAGGCGCTCCGCCGCGAAATCCGCCACACGGAAGACGAGCTGCGCGCCGAATTGCGCCGCATTGCCGACCGCCTCGAGTATCAGAAAATAGACCGCAAGGCGCTCGCCAGTATGCTGATCGAACTTGCCGCTCGTCTCGAAACCGGGAGCACTGTGACCGATCTGCTCGAAGGGTTGAACGCTTCGAAGGGCTGATCGGGCATGGTCAGGGCGCCAGATACGAACCGACAAATCGACGAATTGCGCCGGGTTTTGCTGAAGCCGGAAGCTCTGGTTGATCGCATCAGCCCGGTCATTGCCGACATCCTGGCAGAACAGATCAATCAATCGCGCGACGAGATTGCGCGCGTGATTGCGCCCGCGATCAGTGAAGCTATCCGTCACCAGGTCTATCAGGCGCGGGAAGACGTTGTTGATGCGCTCTACCCGGTCGTCGGACAGATGATCGCCCGCGCTGTCGCCGAAGCGGTGCGGAATCTGGCGCAGTCGATTGACGAGCGGGTGCGCCAGAGCACATCGCTGATGCTCAATCCCCGTTACTGGCAGGCGCGGCTGCAGGGGGTCTCCCACGGCGAGTACGCACTGCGCGAAATCCTTCCCTTCACTATTCACGAGATCTTCCTGATCCAGCGCGAATCAGGGTTGCTGATCTGCCACTATTCCGCCGGACCGGAACGTCCCGATCGTGATGTGGTCAGCGGGATGCTCACTGCAATTCGCGACTTCGCCCAGGAAGCGTTTGGACGCGAAGAAAGCGGGGAACTCGGCGCAATCGCTTACGAGTCGCGCCAGATTATCCTTGAAACCGGGAGCGCTGCGTACCTGGCTGTGGTGATCAGTGGTGTCGAACCTTCAGACTTCCGTGATCTTCTGCGCGAGACGCTGTTTGCCATTCATGAGCATCGTTACGAACGGCTCCGCACTTTCGACGGAACCGATACCCGATTGATCCAGGAAGCGCGCCAGATTCTACGGCAATATCTGGTTCCGCAACAGGACGATCACGCCTCACGGCGGCTCTCGACATTTCAGCGTGTGATCGTGATTGCGCTTGGTTTGTTTGCGTTGTCGCCGCTGATTCTCTGCGGCGCCTGGATCTGGCATGTCGAAGCGCGGATGGCAATGATCATGACCCCGCCGGTCGCAGTGCCAGTCGCTACAGCCACACCAGCGCCAACCAGCACGCCTACTGCGACCAGCACGCCTACTGCGACCAGCACACCCACGCCAACCAGCACGCCTACTGCGACCAGCACACCCACACCAACCAGCACGCCTACTGCGACCAGTACACCCACGCCAACCAGCACGCCTACCGCGACGCCTTCGCCGTTCAATGGCGTTATGATCGGGAATGTGTACCTGTACAGCACGCCGGACGAAGCCAGTACGCGCACCAGCATCGTTGCACCGCTTGGCGCGCCGGTTGAAGTGCTGGCGCAGTGGCGCGACTGGTATCGGGTGCGGGTCGCGCTGCCGCAAAACCCGCAGGTCGAACTGATCGGATGGGTGCCAGCGCGCTGGGTCGGTCTGCTCAAACCGGTGCCGCCTGAACGGATTACACCCACTGCAACACTGTAACTATGAAAGATACATCGTCAGTTGTGGACGCTGCCAATATGATCGACCTGCTTAGCATCGAACATCATTGCGCTTATCTGGTGGTTGATCGTTCCTTTCGCATCCGATCCGTCGGAGGATACCGGCAACTGTTCGCAGACCAGCCGCCGCAGATCGGCGACTCGCTCTTCGATGTGTTTCCTGAACTGATCGGCAATGAAGATGTCTTGCACAGCATTCTGGCAGGAACCGTCAGTCGCCTGCATCTACCCCACGTGAATCGCAGTAACGATCACGGGGAAGTGCGCTATTTGCGTCTTTTGACATTGCCGCATCTTGATGCAGATGGTCGGATCGAAGGGTTGGTGCAAACTGTCACTGATACAACCGAACAGAGTGTAATCGAACAGGCGCATGTTCAACAACGCAATGAACTGCGCCTGCTGAAGGAGCGATTGAGCCAGCGGAATGTCGAACTGGCGCGCACCAACGCCGAACTCCGACGCGCCAACCGCCTGAAGGATGAATTTCTCGCCGGGATCAGCCACGAGGTGCGCACGCCGCTCTCCGCCATCCTCGGGCTGACAGAACTCCTGCGCGCTCAGATTGTCGGGTCGCTCAACGATGAGCAGGTGGAAATGCTACGCCGCATTGAAGAAAGCGGTCGCCACCTGCTGGCAGTGATCAACGATCTGCTCGATCTGGCAAAGATCGAGGCGGGGCGCTTTGAACTGGAGCCGCGCCTGATTGCGGCACATCAGGTCTGTCAGGCAAGCTTGCGGATGATCAACGAACTGGCGCTGCGCAAACATCAGCGCATGCACATCAATCTCGACCCGCGCGTTGAAGCGCTGCACGCCGATGAACGCCGACTGCGCCAGGCACTGATCAACCTGCTGTCGAACGCAGTCAAGTTTACGCCGCCAGGCGGTGAGATCGGGCTTGACCTGGAAGGCGACCCTGAGCACGAGATCGTGCGTATCACCGTCTGGGATACTGGCATCGGCATCGCCGCCGAAGATATGCCCCGGCTGTTTCAACCCTTCTCGCAGATTCAGAACGAGTATCAGCGCGACCAGGCAGGCAGCGGATTAGGACTGGTGATGGTCGCGCGTCTGGCGGAACTCCACGGCGGAGGCGTATCGCTGGTGAGCGAACCCGGCAAGGGCAGTCGCTTTACCATCACCCTGCCATGGACCCGTGAGTATCAGCAGTGGGAAACAATGCTGATCGCGCCAGATACAAATACCGCCTTCCCAATCCGCACCATCCCGGATGCTGAAGACCTGCCGCTCATTGGTCATGACCAGCATATCCTGCTGGTTGACGACGATACGACTGGCAGCGCGATTTTCAGCGATTATCTCCGGCGCTGCGGCTATCGGGTGACGCACGCAGTTTCCGGCGAGGAAGCGCTGGCGCTGGTGCGCCACGAATTGCCAGACCTTGCGATTATCGATCTGCGGTTGCGGGCGGGGATGGACGGGCTGGACATTGTGCGTCGGCTGCGCCAGCACGTTGCGACCAGCAACCTGCCAATCATCGTGCTGACGGCGCTGGCAATGCCTGGCGACCGGGAACGCAGTCTCGAGGCCGGCGCCAACGTCTACCTGAGCAAACCGGTGCGCCTGCGCAGTCTGGCGGAGGAGATTGCGGGGCTGGTCGGTTGAAGATGCGAAGGTTGCAGGTCACATGTAGGAGCGCGCCGCTGGCGCGCCCAATCCCTCGCGCATCGCGCCTCGCCCCTCGCGCCGCGCGCCGCTTTCGCCTGTCAACGAATGGGGAAGCGAATAAACGAATGGGCGCCTCGTGCTCCATGCCTCTTGCCTCACGCCTCGTGCCCTATGCCTCGTGCCTCACGCCGCTTTCGCCTGTCAACGAATGGGGAAGCGAATAAACGAATGGCAGCGAATGAGCGCATGCGCGCCTCTTGCGCACCCCGCTTGCCTCGCGCCTCGCCCCTCGCGCCGCGCGCCGCTTTCGCCTGTCAACGAATGGGGAAGCGAATAAACGAATGGCAGCAAGAAACGACAGCGCGCCGTGTGCCGCATCCCTCTTGCCTCGTGCCTCTTTCGTCTGTCAACGAATGGGGAAGCGAATAAACGAATGGCAGCGAATGAGCGCATGCGCGCCTCTTGCGCACCCCGCTTGCCTCGCGCCTCGTCCCTCGCGCCGCGCGCCGCTTTCGCCTGTCAACGAATGGGGAAGCGAATAAACGAATGGCAGCAAGGAACGACGGCGCGCCGTGTGCCGCATCCCTCTTGCCTCACGCCTCG
>JANWXL010000172.1 GCA_025055265.1 Roseiflexus sp. | reverse complement strand
GCTCAGTGCATTAGTTCAGCAGGCGCCGGGAGTGGTTGCGACCCTGGTGGACACCGGCGATGACCTGGTGATGCGTCTGCGTGAGGCTGGCGTGGACATCGAACATCTGGGGCGCAGAGGACTAAAGGCGGCGAAAGCGTTGATCGACTCTAACGTCCTTGAAGACTCGGCGGTTGCGGTGATCAGCAATGCCGCTCAATCGCTGGCAGACAGCGCCTGCACCGTTCGACCCGTTTCGGCGTTTGGGTTGCTGCGCGCCCTGGGCGATCCCGACGTGCAGCGCGCTCTCGGATTTTTCCTTGCATTTGCAAAATCGTTCGGCAGCCGGTGTAGAACTAGCGCCTGAAGGAGGCAACGATGCAGCGTCATTATCCTGTCGTGATTGCTGGCGGCGGCACTGCGGGTCTGACCGTCGCCGCTCATCTGGTCAACTCTCTCGATCCGTCCCGGATCGCCCTGATCGAACCGAGCGACCGCCACTTCTACCAGCCGCTCTGGACTCTGGTCGGCGGCGGCGTCTTCCCCAAGGAAGAGTCGGTGCGCAATGAGGCGGATTTCATTCCCCCCGGCGTCACCTGGATTCAGGAGTATGTCAGCGCCTTTGAGCCGGATCAGAATCGGGTCGTGCTCAGGAATGGCGATGCGCTCACCTACGAGTATCTGGTGGTGGCGCTCGGCATTCAGATTGACTGGGACAAAGTGAAGGGGTTGCGCGAAGCGCTGGCGGAACGCAACGGCGTGTGCAGCAACTATTCGTATGACACGGTTGATCGCACGTGGGAGAATATCCGTTCGTTCAAGGGCGGCGTGGCGGTGTTCACGCAACCTTCGACGCCGATCAAGTGCGGCGGTGCGCCGCAGAAGATCGCCTATCTTGCGGACGATTACTTCCGCCGCGCTGGTGTGCGCGATCGATCAGCCATCAAGTTCTTCTCCGGCTCCGCCACCATCTTCTCAGTCAAAAAATATGCCGACGCTCTGACGAATGTGTACCGGCGCAAAGGGATCGAAGCGCATTTCCAGCACGAACTGCTTGAGATCAACCATCGCCAGAAGGAGGCGGTCTTCCAGAACCTCGTCAGCGGCGAACGAGTCACGGTTCGCTATGATATGATCCACGTCACACCGCCGATGAGCAGTCCGGATGTCATCAAGCAGAGTAAGCTGGCGGCTTCGACTGGATGGGTGGAGGTCGATCAATTCTCGTTGCAGCACGTGCGCTATCCGAATGTGTTTGCCCTCGGTGACTGCAGCAACCTGCCGACGTCGAAAACCGGCGCGGCTATCCGCAAGCAGGCGCCGGTTGTGGCGGAAAATCTCGTCGCTGCGATGGAAGGACGACCGCTTGAAGCCGTGTATGACGGGTACACGTCCTGCCCGCTGGTGACCGGCTATGGCAGCCTGATCCTGGCTGAGTTCGACTACCAGTTGACGCCGAAGGAGTCGTTCCCCTTCGATCAATCACGTGAGCGTTACAGCATGTATGCGCTGAAAGCCTATGGCTTGCCCGCAATGTACTGGAATGGCATGCTGCGCGGACGCATGTAGGGTGTCAAGGAGGAAGTCATGATCTTTCGTCAATTCCTCAATGAGGCGGTCTCGGCGGCATCGTACCTGATTGGATGCGTGCAAACCGGTGAGAGCGCCGTGGTTGATCCGGGTCTGCCGCCTGAGGAATATCTGATGGCGGCTGCCGACAAGGGGCTGCGCATTACCGCGATTGTTGAAACGCACTTTCATGCTGACTATTTCTCGACCGGGCGGGCGCTGGCGGCGTTGACCGGCGCAACGATATATGCGCCGAGTCGGGATGACATCGAGAACGAGATCACTGGCGCGTCGGTCCACTACCCGCACACGCGCGTGTGCGACGGCGATGAGATTCGGATCGGCAACATTATTTTGCGGGCGATCCATACCCCTGGACACACGCCGGAGCACATGGCGTATGCCGTCATCGACATGCCGCGCTCCGATCAGCCCTGGATGATCCTGACTGGCGACTCGCTCTTCATCAACGACGTGGCACGCACCGATCTGGTCAACCTGCCGCTGACCGGACCCGAGGTGATGTTCAACAGCCTTCAGCGGTTGCTGGAACTGCCGGACTACTGCGAGATCTACCCGGCACATTACGGCGGTTCGGCGTGCGGCGGCAAGCAGATGAGCGGCAAGCCGATCAGCACCATCGGTTTCGAACGACGCTTCAACTGGATGTTGCAGGCGCGCAACGCGCAGGAATTTGTCGAACTCAGCGGCGTCGTGCCGCGTGAAGCAGTCGAGTCGGTGCTCATCCACCGCAATACGAATCGCGGCGTCCTGCCGCTCCCCGCTGAAGCGACTCGCCCGGCAATTCATCACCATCGTCACCCGCACGCCGATGTGCCGGCGCTCTCCATTCAGCAGGCGTATGACGCGATGCAGAACGGCGTGATCCTGATCGATCTGCGACCGGCGCTGGCGTTTGCTGATGGTCATCCGGCTGGCGCGATCAACATTACTTTCAACAAGAGTAATATGGTGGAGCGCGCCAGGATGCTGCTTGGCGCCGATACGCCGCTAATGTTTATCAGTGACGTTCCGCTGCTAGCGCAGGAAACCGCGCACCTGTTCAGCGAAGAAGGATTTACCGTCGCTGGGTATGTCCGGGAGCCAGTCAACGCCTGGTTGACAGGCGGATTGCCGGTTGAGCGGATCGCCATCGGCGACCTGGAGGCGCTCCGTCGCTACGCGCTTACCCGCGAGGCAGTCATTCTGGACGTGCGCGAGCCGTTTGAATGGGAGAAAGGCGTGATCCCCGGCGATACCGCCGACGTGCGTCTGATTGCGCTCAGCGAGATCAGGCAGCGATGGCGCGAACTGCCCGCCGACCGCACCATCGTGATTGTCTGTGAGAGCGGAACCCGCGCTGGCGCCGTCGCCAGTCTGCTGAAACGCCTGGGGTATGCCGATGTCGTCGATATTGCACCCCAGGGCATGAGCGACTACGCCAGAAAATACGAGACGGTTCGCCCGGAACTGGCGATCACAGCGTGATGCCGTCTGAGAAGCCCTTCTACGGCGCGCCGCCGGGTGGCGTCGGCAGAGCGATGTCGGGATTGACCGGCACCAGCGCTGCGGTCTCCGGCGGCACATTCAGGAGTGTGGCGCTGACCCAGCCAGCCACGCCGCGGACGGTCAGCACCAGATACCAGCGTCCGTTGTCGCTGCGTCCCAGCAGTTGCACCTCTTCACCCTGATTGACGCGGTCGATGGGGGTTGCGCTGACATTTGGATCAGCGCGCACGTTGCCGGGATTCGCCACCGTTCCGCGTAGCGACGACACAATCGGCACCGGCGGATAGGTGGGGGTTGGCGTCGGCGTTGGCGGCACGCTGGCGTCCGGCGTTGGCGAAGCCGCAGGCGTTGCCGTCGGTGTTGCGCTTGGGGTTGGCGTGTTAGTCGGCGGCGGCGCGGTTGGCAGACCGGGGATTGGCGACGGTTGCAGGTACAGCGGCTCTTCCGTCGGTCCAGGAGTGTTGGTTGGCGCGGCTGCGGTTGCAGTCGGCAAAGGCGTCGATGCCGCAGTTGCGGTCGGCTCAGGCGCTGGCGCTGTGGGTGAAGGCGCCGCGGCAACTGACGTTGTTGCTGCGGTCGGCGTTGTCTCTGGCGAGGGCTGCGGTGCGGCAGTGTCGGTCGGAGGAATAACCGGTGTGTCTGTATCGGGCGGAAGCGTCGGTTGCTCAACTGCTGTCGGCGCGCCGCCGATGCCGGGCAGCGGTATGCCGCCGCATCCCGCGAGCGCCAGGATGAGAGCGATGATCCCAATGATGTGTCGTGTGTTGCGCATGACTCCTGCCTGACGATAGGGGTTAAGGGTTAGGGGTTAGCATAACCTTATCACTTTCATTCTTCCTGCTGTCGCATATGCCGCCTTTCACCTGCTTCCCGGAACCCCTCATTTCTTGCCTCTTGCCTCGTGCCCCGTGCCTCCTGCCTCACGCCTGTTTCGCCGGTCAACGAATAGGGAAGTGCATAAACGAATGCGCGCCTCACCCCTCACGCCTCGTGCCTCGTGCTTCACCCCTCGCGCCTCATCCCTCGCGCCTTGTGCCTCGTGCCCCGTGCCTCACGCCTGTTTCGCCGGTCAACGAATGGGGAAGCGAATAAACGAATGCGCGCCTCACCCCTCACGCCTCGTGCCTCGTGCCTCGCGCCTCGCGCCTCGTGCCTTGTGCCTCACGCCTGTTTCGCCGGTCAACGAATAGGGAAGCGAATAAACGAATGAACCGGTCAACGAATGGGGAAGCGAATAAACGAATAGCAACGAATGAGCGAATGCGCGCCTCGTACCTTGCGCCTCACCCCTCGTGTCTCCTGCCCCACGCCTGTTTCGCCGGTCAACGAATAGGGAAGCGAATAAACGAATGCGCGCCTCACCCCTCACGCCTCGTGCCTCGTGCCTCGCGCCTCGCGCCTCGTGCCTCGTGCTTCACCCCTTGCGCCTCTTGCCTCTCACCCAAACACCATCCCGCAGATCGATACTACCGATGTTCCTTCGTCGTCCGCCGGGCACTGCGCGTACCCGACCAACTCGCCTTCGACGGCGTCCATCAGGCGCAGCGCCAGGTACGTTGGCGGCAGCCCGCAGATATTCTGGCGATCGCCGGTGTCGGCGATGACGCGGAAGAACCCGGCGGCGTCACCGGCGCGCATGCGGTCGATCACCAGATCATCGGAGCGACGCAGCGCTTCCTTATCGGCATCGCTCAGCGGCGCGCCGCCGAATGCCGGACCGACGTGCGACATGTCGCCGGAGATGACCACCAGTGCGCGCCGGGAAGCGATAACTCGACGCAGTGTGGTGATCAATGCCTCGAGTCGCGGATCGGTCGCTGGATCAGCGCCGTCCATGTAGCGCGCAAATGAACCCACAAGGATAGGAATCGCCGGACAGGGCGCATTTCCGCGTATGTACTGCAACCATACCGCCACCAGTTCAAGCGAGTGTTCAACACGGTGGTACAGTTCGCCAGCGAAAGCGGCATCTTCGCCAATCGCCGCCGCCAGTTCATCGACGACTGCCGCATCAGTCGGCAAAACGCCGAATGGCGTTGCATACTTCTGGCGCGTCAGCGTCACCGGTTCAGGACTGTAGTGATCGGTGCCGATCAGAATAACGACCTCAGCCGCACGCACCATCTCCGCTGCGCGCTGCCAGACCTGCGCATACACCCGACCGCCGCGAGCGTAGTCGATGTGCGGGCTGAGGATGCCGCGACCGGTTGGCGGCGCCGGTGCAACCGGACCGACCGCTGCAACGAAACTATCGAGCAGTCGCCGGAGTTCCGTCGGATCAGCCGGGTACGACTGTCCTGCCAGCGCGGCAGGACGGAATGGCGCCGCGCGATAGCGGGCGAGCGCCCGCGCGTGTTCCGCCCTGAAGCGCAGATTGTCGAGCAGGAACGCTTCATCGAGCGCATCAACCAGGCGATTGATCAGCGCAACGTCGACCGGCATGCCAAGCATCGAACGCAGTTTTCCGGCAATCGTCGCGCGATGGTGCTTTCCATCGCAGAAGAGCAACGCCGGACCGAGTCCCTGGGAAATCACCAGGAAGCGGTCCGAAATCTGGAGCGGATCGCGCAACAGCAACGATGGCTGTCCCTCGTGCATCACCTGGCGAATATCAATCACGCGCAGTTTTGGGTACTGATCAGGAGGAAGCCACATAGCGCAGTTCATCCCGATGATCACGGATTTTGATAATAGCCGCTGCAACATCTTCCATTTCGTCGGGATCGGCGAGCAGCAGCCATTGCGGCAGCCAGATCGCCTCACGGCAGGCCTGCTCGGCATTCGGGCAGGCGTTCGCGCGTGCGACCGCCGGACCGAGCGATTCCTGCCGGTAGAGCGGGAAGGGGTATCCCGTCGAGCACGGGATGCCTTCGGCTTCGAGCGCCTGCTCGAACAGATCGCGCGGCACGCCAAAGGCGCGCTCATCGTAGCGAACCATATACAGGTGGAAGGCGTGCCGGTCGGCGCGCTCGTCCCAGCGCATCGGCTGAATGCCTTCGACTTCGGCGAAGAACGCATTCAGGCGTCGGGCGCACGCCATACGCCGGTCAGTCTGCTCATCGAGGCGTTCAAGTTGTGCCAGAAGGACAGCCGCCTGCCAGGCGGAGAGGCGCATGTTTGTGCCCAGGTTTGGGTGTTCATACCAGGCGCCGCCAATCGCGCGTCCCTGGTTCACGCGGCTACGAATAGCGTCGGCAAGCGTCCGATCGTTCGTCGTCAGGGCGCCGCCTTCGCCCGCTGTCATATTTTTGCTGCTCTGGAAGCTGAACGACCCGACATCGCCGAGCGACCCGCACATCCGACCGCGCCACGACGCGCCATGCGCGTGTGCGGCGTCCTCGATCAGCAGCAGCGCGTGGCGTTGCGCCAGCGCCGTCAACCGGTCCATATCCGCAGCGTGACCGGCGAAGTGAACCGGAATGATCGCCCGTGTACGCGACGTAATTGCCGCTTCCGCCGCATCAGGGTCGAGGTTGTAGGTATCTGCCTCGATATCGGCGAACACCGGGGTGGCGCCGACTAGCCGCACTGCCGATGCTGTGGCGATGAAGGTGTAGGGGGGAACGATCACCTCATCGCCAGGACCGATGCCCGCCGCCATGAGGGCGGCGACCAGCGTTTGCGTACCGTTGACTGCGGCAATGCCAAAAGCAGCATCGTGGTGCTGCGCGAATGCGCACTCAAACTCTGCGACGACCGGAGCGAACCCGCCCCAGTCGTCGCTGCGCAGCACATCTAGAACCCGCTGCTCTTCGCGTGCGTCCCACTGCGGCCAGCGGGGCCAGGGTCGGGTGCGCGCCGGTGCGCCGCCGTTGATTGCGAGGGTGGCCATAGTTCTCCCCGGCTACCGTCAGAATGCGAGAAAACGCCATTGCAAAGTAGCATAGCCGGGGAGAATTGTCAATTTACGGACACACAACCGGAACAGCAACCGCCGGTTCATACCCCAACGTGCGGAGCTGCCCTGCAATCACGGCATGTCCTGCCGAATTTGGATGGTAGCCGTCGAATGAGAGATAGAGCGATGGGTGACGAGGATTCTCGTAATCGACATTGAATGCCTGATAGACCTGCGCCGTCTTGACGCCGCATCCTGTCGAGTTAATGATGGCGTTCGCTTCCTGGAGGTACGGCAGCAACACCTTCAGACGTCCGCTGGCAGCATCTTGCGCAACGAACGGGTAGTACAGGTCCATCGTGCGGTAGACCGTCGGGCGACCGCCGCGCAGCGCGAAAATCTCGCGCACAATCGCAGTCCAGTTGCCACTGAATGTTGTTATGGCATCTCTCAGGCACTGCTGATTGTCGAGACCGCCGCACGTGCCAGCAATATACCGGTCGCGGGCGCGCAGCAGGTCATTCCCGCCAATGTCCCACGTCACAACCTGCGCTGAAGCGACCGACAGGCGAAACGTCCAGCTGTGCGCAACGCCCTCAGCAGATCGCTGCTGGTCCATCCTGGAACGCTGAGGTTGATCAACGAAACCGTGGCGCCGGTGTCAGCGGCGAGCGTCGCCGCGTAGCGATAGACATACCCGCCGCGACTGAAATCCCACAGACCAAAGCCGAGCGAGTCACCAAGGGCGACATACGTAATCCGGGGCGATGAAGCGGTCGTGGCTGCCTGTGCGGGGGCAGTCGGCACAAACATCGTGAGTGCGACTACCACGAGCAGGAACAGGACCATGCGAGTAAGGGGTCTCATGACGGTCCCTCCTTCCAAATTGAGGCGACAACGAGGCGGCGTGGCAGTGATGCTGGGAGGAATGC
>JANWXL010000149.1 GCA_025055265.1 Roseiflexus sp. | reverse complement strand
CAGGGTCGGATAGTCGCGCAGTTTCAGGTTCTCGATCCGCTCGATGCCGAACGCCTCGCGGATCGCGGCGAACGTCTCCGCCTGCTTGACCGTGTCTACCCCCAGGTCCGCCTCCAGGTCGAGGTCGAGGTCGAGCATCTCTGTCGGATAGCCGGTCTTCTCGGCAACGACCGCAAGCACCCGCTCGGTCACCGGATCGGCGGCTGGCGCGGGCGTCGCTGCAGGCGCTGGTGCGGCAGGCGCCGCTTCGGGCGCGGTTGCTGCCACAGGCGCGGCAGCCATTGCCATTGCCGGTGCGGGTGCAGGTGCAGGCGTCGCTACGGGCGTGGGCGCTGCGGGCGCTGGCGCCGCCGATGGCTTGAGGTCGGGTCGGCGCTCATAGACGAAGTTGATCACGTGACGCAGGGTCGGATAGTCGCGCAGTTTCAGGTTCTCGATCCGCTCGATGCCGAACGCCTCGCGGATCGCGGCGAACGTCTCCGCCTGCTTGACCGTGTCCACCCCCAGGTCCGCCTCCAGGTCGAGGTCGAGGTCGAGCATCTCCGGCGGGTAGCCGGTCTTCTCAGCCACGACTTCGAGCACCTTGGCTGCGACCGCATCAACTGCCGGTTCAGGCGCGGCAGGCGCGGGCGCGGCGATCGCTGGCGCCGCTGCGGGCGCAGGCGCCGGTGCAGGCGCTGCGGTCTTGAGGTCAGGTCGGCGCTCGTAGACGAAGTCGATCACGTGGCGCAGGGTCGGATAGTCGCGCAGTTTCAGGTTCTCGATCCGCTCGATGCCGAACGCCTCGCGGATCGCAGCGAACGTCTCCGCCTGCTTGACCGTATCCACCCCCAGGTCCGCCTCCAGGTCGAGGTCGAGGTCGAGCATCTCCGGCGGGTAGCCGGTCTTCTCAGCCACGACTTCGAGCACCTTGGCAGCGACCGGATCGACGGCAGGCGCAGACGGTGCGGCAACCGCTGGCGCCGCTGCGGGAGCGGGCGGCGCGGCGACCGCTGGCGCGACTGCGGGTGCAGGCGGCGCGGCGACCGCTGGCGCAGCGGAAGGTTTGAGTTCCGGCTTCTGCTTGTAGACAAAGCCAACCACGTCGCGCAGGGTTGGGAAGTCGCGCAGGCGCAGATTTTCGACCTGCGGGATGCCAAACGCCTCGCGCACCGCCACGAACGTCTCCGCCTGCTTGACGGTATCCACCCCCAGGTCCGCCTCCAGGTCGAGGTCGAGGTCAAGCATCTCCGGCGGGTAGCCGGTCTTCTCGGCGACGATCTGCAGCACTTTCGCTGTAACGCCGTCCATTTCGGGCGCAGGCGCAGCGGGCGCAACCGGCGCGGGGGCAGGCGCGACGGGCGCGGGTGCGGGCGCAGGCGCAGGCGGCGGTGCGGGCGCAACCGGCGCGGGCGGCGGCGTAGCAGCGACGGGCGCGGGTGCGGGCGCAGACGCAGGCGGCGCTGCCTCCACAGCCCTGCCGTTAGTTGGCGCAGGCGCGACCGGCGCAGGAGCGGGGGCAGGCGTGGGCGGCGGCGCAACTGGCGCAGGCGGCGCAACCGGTACGGGTTGCGGCGCAGGCGCATACTGGATCGCCGCCGGTGCAAACGTAACGCCATCGCCAGGCGCGGCAGCGCGCATCGTCGGACCGGTGCCGGGGATCCACGTGCTTGGCGCGGGACGGCGGGCTGGCGCACCCTGCGCCTTGATGCGCAGCACGCGCTTGACCACTTCGGTTTCAGCATGGTCGTACCCGCTTACCTGATCAAGCCAGTAATTGTAGCGCGCGCGGTTCTCGATGCGATCCACGCTGCCGGGGATGCGGCGCAGCAGGGTCATCGCAATCTGCGAACCGAAGCCAGCCGCCAGGTGCAGCGCATACTGCACCGGGTAGCGTCCGCCGCGGCTCAGGTTGAGCGTGCCGAGTTCGGGATCGACCTCCTTATAGTTCGGAACCGGCGGCACAATGCCATGTTCGAGGATCTTGACCGCAATGACGTCCTCGACGCCAACCCCCATCGGATGCCCGGTGAACCCTTTAGTATTGGAGACAATCACCTGATTGGCGGCTTCGCCGAAGGTTTTGCGCAGGGCGACGACCTCAGCCGAGGCGCTGCCGCCGCGGGCAGGGGTGTACGTCTCGTGCGAGACAAAGACCAGGTATGGCGCGATGGTCCGGCGGTCGATGCCGAAGCGCCGTTCGGCGGCGGTCATCAGGCTGTTCATTACGCCGGAAATGTGCTCGACATCGAGGCGCGTGCCGTGGAAGGCGCTGTTCGCCGTTTCTGTGCTGAGCACTTCGACGATGCCGCGCATGCCGCGTTCGCGCACGGCGTCTTCGCTCTCGACCACCAGCGCACACGCGCCCATGCCCAGGATCATTCCATGGCGGCGACGGTCGAAGGGCAACGCCGCTTCTTCAACGCGGTCATCGGTCGCGGCGGCGCCGGTCGCCAGGAACCCTGCGCCGATCCACGGCAGCAGATGATCGCTGGTGACGTTATCGGCGGCAATCACCAGGACGCGGCGGCAGCGACCGCTGCGAATCCAGTCTTCCGCAATGGCGATCCCCTGGGTGGTTGCTGCACAGGCAGCGTTGACGTGGGTGTTGGGACCGCGCGCGCCAATGTACTCGGCAAACTGACTGTGCCCCATCGCCAGGATGCGGAAGAGGAAGCGCCGATCGAACACGTAGGGCTCGCGCTCCAGCAGATCGCGCAGTTCGCCGATACGCCGGACGATCTCCGCCAGGGTCGCGGGGTCGGTCGTCACCCGGCGCAGCGCTTCGAGCGCCTCCAGTTGCTCACGGCGATGCTCATAGGTGTAGTAGCGCTCGAACTCCTCGGCAAAGCGATCCAGCCCTGGGAATGCCGACGCGAAGATCACGCCGGTTTCATCGCGCAGCGCCTCCGGCAGCATCCAGCGATCCGGCAGATCCTTGCCGGTGGTCGTCCGACGGTAGGTCTGCACGAGCGGAATGCCCGCCTCACGCAGGGCATCGAGACCGGCAGCCATCGCCAGTTGAGTCGTCGAGTCGAGCGCCTCAACCAGTTTGGCGGGCACGCCGTACTCTTCGCTCAGGTTGAACGGTCCAGGGCGCGCAGCAAGGCGAATGACCTCATCGGGGTCAGTGAGAGTCTCGAAACTGCCGCTGCCGTCCTCGCTCTTGACGACGCGCGTAATGTTGCGCGCCAGCATCTGGCGACGGAAGCGCTCTGGAATGAGATCGATGAACTGCTCGCCGTGCAGGATGCGCAGCGCATTCTGCTCGTCCATCACTGGCTTTTCGGCGCCGGGCAGGCCAAGACCGGTGCCGGAGATAACGACCGAACCGGTTGGCGGCAGGTTACGATCATACACCGGCGCGCCAGAAGGCTGGCGTTGCACCGTTTGCGCCCCTTGCAGCGCCTGGGTGAGCAGTTTCCCGAGCGTATCAAGCGGAACGCCATTGACCATAGTGGCCTCTTCGACAGTCTGGCTTACAGAAGCGCCAGCAGCCTGCGGAACAGCCGGGGCGCTGGCAGGAGCGGGTGCAGGCGCGGGAGCGCTGGCAGCGACAGGTGCAGACGCAACCGTTGTAGTAACAGCGGCGGTCGCCGCACTGGTCTGAGCGCTGCCATCCTTCTGCGGCTGAACGGTTGCCGTCTCCTCAGCGAGACCATACCCTGCCGCATAGAGACCACAGAGCGCCTGGTTGAAGCTCTGGAGCGTCCCGTTCTTCGGATGGTTCGTGAAGAGCGAGACCACATCGGGCTTATTGCCGAGCACATCGTCCACGAACCCCTTGAGCGCCTTCTTCGGACCAACTTCGACAAAGCAGCGCGCCCCCTCGCGGTAGAGCGTTTCCAGCCCCTTGACCCACTGCACCGGCGACGCGATCTGCTTTTCGAGAATATCCTTGATCTCCTCAACCGTCGTCGGGTAGAGTTCGCCGGTCACATTGGCAACCAGCGGGATGCGCGGCGGTGCGATATGGAAGCGGTCGAGCTGTTTGCGCAGCGGGGCGGACGCTGGTGCGACGATCCGGGTGTGGAAGGCGTGGCTGACCGGAATGCGCTGCGCCTGATACCCCTTCTGGGTGAAGACCTCAATCGCCTTTTCGACGGCTTTGCTGGCGCCGCCGATCACCACCTGGTTATAGGAGTTGATGTTCGCCGGAATGACATACCCATCGATTTCGTTGAGGGTGCTCAACACCACATCGAGGGGCGCCATGACCGCCGCCATCCAGCCGTTGTCATCAACCTTGACCTTGCTCATCTCGGCGCCGCGCGCGGCTGAGGCTTCGAGCGCTTCGGCGAACGGCATAATTCCGGCGGCGTTGAGAGCGGCGTACTCGCCGAGCGAGTGCCCCATCACCATATCCGGCTCGAAGCCGTACTCCTTGAGCAGGCGGCAGAGCGCCGCATCGAGCGTCAACATCGCCGGTTGCGTAATCGCCGTCTGCATCAGGTCGTGTTCGGCTTTCTTGAGCGCGGCGGGGTCGCTGGCATCGACATAGATGTAGCTGCTGAGCGGCTTGCCCAGGATCGGCGTCATCACCGCGTCGCTCTCCTTAATTACCTCGGCGAACGCCGGTTCGCTGAGCAGTTCCCGCCCCATGTTGACATACTGGCTGCCCTGACCGGGGAAAAGGAAGGCGATCTTACCCGGCTTCGGACCGCTGCCGCGGAACACCCCTTGCGCCTGCAACGCCTTCCAGGCGGCGGGGTTATCGAAGCCGGCCGCCTTCTGCGCTTTCTTCAGGCGGTCGAGCAGTTCATCGTGGTCGCCAAAGTCGATGACCACGCGCTCCTGCTGCGCCAATTCCTTCGGGTCGGGCGGCTCAATGGGCGGCGTCCAGCCAGCCTCGACCTTTTGGAAGATTGCGTCGATCTTGTCTTTGAGTTCTTTCGGCGTCGGCGCACCGATTGCCAGGATGCCGCGCAGCGGCTTCTTCTCGGAGCGCAGGCGCGGTCCGGCGGAAGGCGGCGCACTGGCGGCGACTGTGGACGACGCCGCGCTCATAGCGACAGTCGCGCTTCCCGCAGCGCCTGCCTGCGGCACAGCGGCGCTGGCGTACACCTTCGGCTCAGTGCGGATCATGCCGGGGATGTATTCCTCAAGAACGACGTGGAAGTTGGTGCCGCCGAAGCCATAGGCGCTGACGCCAGCGCGGCGCGGGATGTTGCCGCGGCGCTCCCACTCGCGCGCCTCGGTGAGCAGATAGAACGGC
>JANWXL010000128.1 GCA_025055265.1 Roseiflexus sp. | reverse complement strand
GCCAGCCGGTAGGCGTCGGCGATGCTCATTTCGATCTGGCGGTAGAAGAGCGACTTGCCGATCGCAATCGCTTCCGCCGGGCGGGCGACAATGGCATCGACCAGGCGCTGCACCTCGGCGTCAAGATCGGCGACAGGCACGACACGATTGACTAACCCAAGAGACTGTGCAGTGCGGGCATCTATGAATGCGCCAGTGACGAGCATCTCGAAGGCAGCCTTGCGCCCTACGTTGCGCGACAACGCTACGGCTGGCGTGGAGCAGAACAACCCCACATTGATGCCAGAAACCGCAAACTTTGCATCTTCCGAAGCGACGGCCAGATCACACATGGCGACAAGCTGGCACCCGGCCGCTGTGGCGATCCCGTGCACGCGCGCGATCACTGGCTGCGGCATGCGCTGGATCGTCAACATCATCTGTGAGCAGCGGGCGAACAGTTCTTCGTAGTACTCCTGGCTGGGGTTCGCTCGCATCTGTTTCAGGTCGTGCCCGGCGCAGAAGGCTTTGCCCTGCCCGGCGATCACTACCACGCGCGCCTGCGGGTCGGCGGCGATGGCGTCGAGTTCCGCCTGGAGCGCGGTGAGCATTTCCTCTGAGAGCGCATTGAACTGGCGCGGACGGTTCAGGGTCAACCGCACCACGCCGCGCGCGTCGCGGTCGGCAAGGACATACGGCTCGGCGGCAGGAAGGGTGTCGGTGGTTTGCATAGCAATCTCCTCTACATAACGTTTCTCTGAGAGCGCGAGCATATCTTCTGTCAGTGACGAGTGATGAGTGGTCAGTGACGAGTGGCCTCTTTGGAACTATTCAGGCTTCTCCCGGGTGGGGAGGCATCTCGCCTATCAGTGACGAGTATGGGTGATCAGTGACAAGTTGCGCGCCTGTCGCTCTGGACGCTTCTCGCGGGAGCACAGGCGTCTCGCCCGCATGCGACTCCTCTGTTCGAGCGCTTCCCCGCACTGCCATTCTGGGCAATTAGTGCAGTCGTTGATCCTCAGCGGCGCCTGGTACGGCGCTTGCTGTTATCCTTCTCCGTGCTCCTGACCCATCAATCCCTCCCGGCGGGCGATGGCGGCGGCCTGCGTGCGATTTTCCGCCTGGAGTTTGGCGAGGATGTTCGAGACGTGGTTCTTGACCGTGCCCTCGGTAATATGCAGCCGCCTGGCGATGTCGCGGTTGCTCAACCCCTGCGCCAGCAACACCAGCACCTCGCGCTCACGCTCCGATAGATCGAACGGCTGTGCTTCAGCGCGCTGCCTGCCGGTTGCCACTTCGCGTAGCGTGCGCGAGGCGATCTCCGGCTGGATGAAGACGTCTCCATCATGAACGCGCCGGATCGTCTGGATGAGCGTGTCGGCGGGAGCGTCCTTGAGCAGATAGCCCATCGCACCGGCGCGGATGCTCTGAAACACATAGTCATCCCGGTCGAAGGTAGTCAGCACAATCACGCGCGCCTGGGGCCATGCGCCGATAATCGCGCGGATGGCATCCACGCCGTTCATCACTGGCATCTGCACATCCATCAGGATAACGTCGGGACGCAACCTGAGCGCCTCACGCACCCCCTCAGCGCCATCCTTCGCCTCACCAACCACGCGCATGCCGGGTTCGAGGTCAAGAATGGTCTTCAAGCCCTGGCGCATGAGGGTCTGGTCTTCAACAATGAGAATGGAAATATCCGATGGCTGCATGGTAGCGCTCTCAACATTCCGGCGCAATCAGCGGAAGCGACGCTTCAACAGTCGTCGTCCACGGATGCCGCCCGTTTGAGATCACTGCCAGGACGCCGCCAATCCCTTCCACCCGTTCACGCATGCCGCGCAAACCGTAGTGACCAGGGCGATCAAATGCGTCCGCTGGCAGACCCACGCCGTCGTCACGGACGCAGAGTCGCACGTCCTGCAGCGAAACCGTTGCCACGACCTCAACGTCGGTAGCGTGCGCGTGCTTCTCGACGTTGGTCAGCGCCTCCTGCGCCACCATCCACAACGTTTCAGCCAGAACCGGCGGGATCTGGTCAATTGCCGGATCAATCTGGCACACGACGTTTATTCCGCTGCGCTGACTGACCGCCACGCACTGTTCCATCAGCGCCTGACGCAACGGGCGGTTACCCAGACCTGGAGTGCGTAAACCAGCGATGGTGCGCCGGAGCGCTGCCATACTCTCGCGCACCTGGGTCTTCATTACATCCATCTGCGCCTCTGCACGCTGTGGATCGACCCGGTAGAGGCGCTGCGCCGCTTCCAGTTGTACGCTCAACGCCGAGAGTGTGTGTCCCAGGTAGTCGTGGAGGTCACGCGCGATCCGTTCGCGTTCCCGCAGTTTCGCCAGTTCAACAGCCTGATCGCGGTTGCGCTCCAGTTCACGGCGCGCTGCTTTCAGCTCGGCGATCAGCCGACCGCGTTCGCTACTGGTGCGCATCGCATAGTACACGAGCAGATACATCCCGATAGTGGTGGCTCCAATGCCAGCGTTTGTAGCCGCCAGCCGTGGATCGATGCCCTGGATGCGCCAGTCTGCCGCTTGCAGCGTCGCCAGCAGCAGGATTGTCACAACATTGGCAATAGCTGGCAGCGGCGGCAGCAGCCCGAACGATTGTCCCAGCAGCATGAAGATCAGACCATAAAAGTGCGCGAATAGGTG
>JANWXL010000042.1 GCA_025055265.1 Roseiflexus sp. | reverse complement strand
TGCCAGGGTTCGCCGTTGCGCGCGCGCAGCGGCGCAAAGTTCAGGTTCCACAGGAACATCGCATCAACCCATGGATACCGCTCCTCCGTCCATCGCATGGCGCCGACAATGTACTGCGCCTGCTGTTCATAGGATACCTGGTTCCCGAACTCAAAGCCAGGCGTGTTGTTGCGCGTCGCCCAACCAAACTCCGTAATCCACACCGGAATATCTGCCAGACCATACTCTTCCATCAGGCGGCGAATGCGCTCCACATTGCGGAAGTAGAATGTCGGGTGGTCGGTCCATCCCTGCGCCGGACTCGGCGCGTCGGGCCAGAAGGTCTCCGGCGGGTTGGCGGAACCGCCGGGATGCACGCCAAGCGCATCGACGTAGTTGCGAATGATGCCGTTTTCGTAGGCGAACATGGCGCTGTAGTAGCGAATATCGGAGATTGCGATGCCAGGACTATCGACGGCGGTTGACGCTGGCGCACCGCTGACGACGATGATCGTCGGATCAACCTCCTTAATGCGCCGGTACGCAACCTTGAGGATTTCGACATAATGCCGGGCATCGTCGGTCGAAACGTAGCCGCCGTTTTCGTATGCCAGATTTTGCTCATTCCAGATTTGAATAGCGTGAATGCGTCCCCTGTACCGCTGCGCCAGCGCCGCGACGAAGTTCCCCAGCGTTTCGGGGTTTTCCGGCAACCCGTCGCTGCCGCCGCGCCCATAGAAACGCGGCGAGCGGACAATCGAAATCATCAATTTCAGACCGCGCGCATTGACATCAGCGATCAACGCATCGAGTTCGGCGCCCCAGGCGTAGAAGCCGGGCGGACCTTCCTGGTCCTTCCAGTGGATCTGCTGGCGAATCCAGCTAAAGCCAGCATCCTTTGCCAGACGCAACGGCATGGCGCGGTCGGTCCAGAACAGATGGGCATGCACGCCGAACTGCAACCGGCGAACGCGCAGCGGATGCGGCATGCCGCCTGGACCGAGCGGCTGCATTGTCGGCGGAATCGGGGTTGGCAGCGGCGTGGGGATCGGTTGCAGCGTTGGAGAAGGAGTCACATTCGCGTATGAGAAGGCTGGAACACCAGCGGGCGCCACGTGCGCTGGAAACGGCGCCTGCTCCCAGACTGCCGCAGTCGGGACGGATGCATCTGGCAGCGGCATGGTCACGACTGCCGGAGTAGCGATGCACGCTGCGAGCAATGACAATGCCAGCGATGCCACGCATGCTGCAACGATGACGAAGCGAGTGAACGAAGCCATACCAGCGCTCCTGCACAGACGAAACCACGTACTACTGATACTGTAGCCAATAGCCATTGCATCGACAATCCCCGCAGATAACGCCAGCGTTACGCAAACATGGCAGGCGCCTGAGAAGTGCGTGATACAATGACGCGTAACAGGTTCCGTGCTGAGTCAGGGGGAAGAGCATATGGAGCAGCGCGAACGAATCGGCTTCATCGGCCTTGGCATTATGGGGCGCGGCATGGCGCGCAACATTCTGAAAGCCGGGTTTCCGTTGCGAGTCTGGAACCGCACCGCCAGCCGCATGGACGAACTGGCGGCGGAAGGCGCCGGACCAGCCAGCAGCCCTGGCGACCTGGCATTCCACAGCGACATTATCATCACCTGCGTCAGCGACACGCCCGATGTCGAGCAGGTCATTCTGGGCGAAGGCGGCGTCATCCACGGCGCGCGCCCCGGCTCATTGGTGATCGACATGAGCACAATCAGCCCGCAGGCAACCCAGCGGATCGCCGCGCGCCTCGCGGAACGCCACGTCCACATGCTCGACGCGCCGGTCAGCGGCGGCTCGGAGGGCGCCGAACGCGGCACACTCAGCATTATGGTCGGCGGTGATGCCGCACAGTTCGAGCGGGCGCTGCCCGTCTTCCAGGCGATGGGCAAAACTATCACCCACCTGGGTCCGATCGGCGCCGGGCAGACGACCAAACTGGTCAACCAGATTCTGGTGGTGGGGCACGCGCTGGCGATGAGCGAGGCGCTGCTGTTCGCGCAGGCTGGCGGCGTCGATCTGCGCAAAGCGCTGGCGGCAGTTTCGAGCGGCGCAGCGGGCAGCTGGATGTTGAGCAACCGCGGACCGCAGATCCTGGCGCGCGACTGGCGCCCCGGTTTTACGATCGATCTCCAGCAAAAAGATATTCGGCTGGTCCTGCAGGAAGCCGATCGTCTCGGCGTGCCATTGCCAGGAACGGCGCTGATCCACCAGCTCTACCGCACCCTGCAGGCGCGCGGTCTCGGACACGAAGGCAACCACGCACTGATCAAGGCGCTGGAGAACCTGGCGGGGATCGAAGTGGGGGTGTGGGACGAGGGGTCGTGAGCCAGTGCCACAGTCCCGCGCTACCCTGAACTCCCACGGAGAGCGCACAATGACTTTCGGAGCATCACATGGCGTAATAGGACACGGATGAACACTGATGCGACGGATTCGCGCGGATGTGCTGGTGATGGAACGCAATTAATCCGTGTGTATCCGTCTCAACCCGTGGAAATCCGTGTGCCCTCAGAAGTAAACCGGAGCATTCAAACGTTTTGTGCGCCTGGCGCAACGTTTGAGAAAATAATCCGGTATCGCCGGATCCAGCCCGCGAAGGCGGGCTTCGCAACCGTAGCCCGCGACTTCAGGCGCCGGGCGAGTGAGCGGATAGCGGAATAATTATTCAAAAACCATTAACCCGCCGCTCAGCAGACGCGCGACTGTGCTATACTGTACAGCACAACGCAAGCATATCGAAGCGTGGCATCACGCTCCGGCAGGCGGTCATCGGGCGTGGAAAAGTTCATTGCCGTCCGCAAGCGGACGCGAAGCGCAGCATTTGCGCTGCACGAAGCGGCAATCGCCGAAAAGCGCATGGAACTCATGCGTGACGCGCAAACATCGCGTCGCGCGCTGGAACTGATCCGACTCGGTCTGCGTCCCCATCTGCCCGGGCAACGCAAGCCGGTCGGGTATGGGTTCGAGCGCCTGGGGCACGTGAGTTGCTACATCGTTAATGCGCCGACCAGTCAACAGGCGGAACAGGCGCGCGAGATTCTCGCCGATGAGTACCTGATCGTGCCGGATGTGTCGCTCTCGTTGCCGGTCGCGCGCATTGCTGCCGACACCAGAGTCCGCCGACCGCGCGCGCCGGAGTGGCCCGCCGTCAGCGGCATTCAGGAGGCGCACAGCCGGGGCGTCAGAGGAGGGAATGTCATTGTCGGCGTGCTGGATACCGGCTGCGACGCCGATCACAATGAGTTTCTCGGAAAACGGATCGAGTTTCGCTACGTGCCCTTCGTGCCAACACCCGAAAGTATGCGGGCTGTCAGCGGCTTCGATACGCATGGTCACGGAACGCACGTTTGCGGAATCATTGCCGGGCGCAATGTGGGCGTCGCACCGGATGTCGATCTGCTGGTAGCGGCAGTGGTCGAGAGCGAGACGGTCAAGACCAGCCTCGAACGGATTGTGGTAGCGCTGGACTGGATGCTGTCGCACTTCAGCCTGGCGGAAAACCAGGACAAACCGATGATTATCAGCATGTCGCTCGGTTTTCGCCCGGAGTGGATCAGCGCACCGGCATTCAAGACCGTCACCGAGGGAATGCAGTTGCTGCTGCGCACGCTGGTGGAAGATTTCGATGTGCTCCCGATCATCGCCATCGGCAACGACGGTCCTGGCGTGGTGCGCGCGCCTGGTTCATATGCCGAGGCGCTGGGGGTTGGCGCAGTCGATTTCAACCTCAACCCCTGGCCCAGTAGCAGCAGCGGAAAGACGCCCGATGGGCTGTGCAAGCCTGATATTGTCGGGTTTGGAGTAAATGTTATGTCAAGCCTGGAGCGTGACCTTCAGCGTCGCAGCCTGTACGCCCGGATGAGCGGCACCAGTATGGCAGCGCCCTACGTGGCAGGCATCGCTGCGCTGATCGCTTCGGCTAACCCCGGTATGCAAGGATCTGCATTGCGCCAGCGATTGCTGGAAACGGCGCTTCCGCTATCGGCGCCAGCGGAACGGGTAGGCGCCGGGCTGGCGAGGTTTGTCCTATGAGCAAGAAACATAAGCAGATACCTGCGCCACAACCAGACAACCGGTTGCAGTCCCTGATTCGTTCGATCGTGACGCTCAAACGCCCCTCTCCCGAGGAACTGGCGCACTGCACCCGCGCCGAGAAATACCGTCGTCTGCGCGAACATAACGGGCAGGCGCGCAACCGCCTGTTGCACTGGATCAACGAGCACGGTCTCAGTGATGAGGTGATCAGGGTGAGCGAACCTACAGCATTCAACACGCTCTTCGTGGAGGGCACCCGTCACGCTATCAATGAACTCGCCCACGCTCCCGATGTGCTCCACATCTCTGAAGACAGTGATATCACCACCGACCTGCCGCGTATCGATGAGCGCAACGCCCAAACGCCGCAGTCTGTCGATCAGTCCCGCGAGGATGAGGAAGGATGAGGGCTAAGCGGATGATGCGGGTTTGGGGGTGACAGGTGGCGCGTGCAACGCTTATGGACAATCATCAGGCGTCAACATAAGGTAAGGTTGCGATGCCTGGTTTGTTCAAGGAAGCAGACGGTATGAACTGGACAGAGTACA
>JANWXL010000016.1 GCA_025055265.1 Roseiflexus sp. | reverse complement strand
GCCAGCCGCCGTATCCGCCAACAGCGACGAGGAGGCAAAACAGCCCGAAGAATGCCAGCATCCACGTCCACGCGACGCGCTGGTAGTAGATCTGTTCCGGCGACGGATTCGCAACCTGCGCCATATGGATGTTTTGCCACTAATACGTCGGCAGATACCGGTCAAGTTCCCATTGGCTGATCGAATGGCTGTACTCTTCCCATTCGCGTGCGCGCGCTTCGATAAAACGCTCGAGAATGTGCGGACCAAGCGTTTCGGTAATCACGTCGTCGCGCTGCAACTCCTCAAGCGCCATTCCGAGCGTCGATGGCAGGACATCGAACTGACGCGCGCGCAGATCGACCTCGAACAGGTCTTCCTCGACCGGCGGCGGCAGCGGCAGTTCGCGCCGGATGCCGTCGAGACCGGCAGCCAGAATGACCGCCAGCGCCAGATATGGGTTACACGAAGGATCGGCACAACGCAGCTCGACCCGCGCCGATTGCGGGCGATTTGTACTGATGCGCGGCACCCGCACCAATTGTGCGCGATTCGTGCGCCCCCAGATCAGATAGACCGGCGCCTCGAAACCGGGCACCAGGCGCTTGTACGAATTCACGAGCGGCGCGAGGACGGCGATCATACCGCGCGCGTGCGCCAGCAGCCCGGCGACAAAATGGCGCGCCAGCTTCGAGAGGCAGTAGGGATCGTGAGCGTCGAAAAAGAGATTCTTGCCGCTCGTCGCATCAGCAAGGCTCAGATGCATGTGCAGACCGTTCCCGTTCAGATGGGCGATCGGCTTGGGCATGAACGTCGCGTACAGATTGTGCTGTTGCGCCACTGCTTTGAGCGTCGCGCGCGTCGTCACCAGATGATCGGCGGCGCGCAGCCCTTCGGTATGCCGCAGATCGATCTCGTGCTGACCGAGCGCGCCTTCGTGGTGCGTCGCCTCGACTTCGATGCCAAACGCGCTGAGCGCGCGCACCATGCGACGGCGGATGTGCGTCGCCGCATCGGTCGTCGCATCGAAATATCCGGCGACATCGTGCGGGATCAGCGCCGGACGACCATCGGGACCGGAGCGGAACAGAAAGAACTCAACCTCTGGACCAACGTAGAAGGTCATGCCCATGCGGTGCGCTGCATCAAGCGCGCGCCGCAGCACATACCGCGGATCGCCAGCAAACGGTTTGCCCTCCGGCGTGTGCACATCACAGATCATGCGCGCCGTCACGAAACCCGCCGCTTCGTCCCACGGAATGATGGCAAAAGTGTCGAGATCGGGGACGAGAAACATATCGCTCTCAGCGACGCGGGCGAACCCTTCGAGCGACGATCCATCAAACCAGACGCCGTGATCAAGGCAGTCGGGCAGTTCTGACACCGGAATGGTGACATTCTTCACCATGCCGACGATGTCGGTATACTGAAGGCTGACAAACTCGACATTCCGTTCGGCAGCACGTTTGAGAATAGTTTCACGCGTGACAGTCATTGTCCATTCCCATTCTGCACCCGCTGATACAATATCTGATACCCGCCATCGCGCGCGCCGCGGGTGGTGACGCGATACCGCAGCGTGCCGGTCTCATCGAGCCGCACGACGCCAGCGCGTGAGACCTGATCGCCCGGACGACTCTGAACAGCGAAGGCGACGCTCCCGCCAGCATTCAGCATTTCGAGACGCATCTCACCCTGTTGCACTTCGAGGATGACGATGGTCTGCACCTTCGCCGCGCCGTTACCGACGGGGATCGCGTACTCCTCCGACCCCTCGGCGCCAAGAAAGGTGCGGGTCACATTCCCCGAATCGTGGCGCACATCGGCGGACAGGCGATCCCCGGAGACCAGCATGCACGCCGCCAGGAACAGCGATGCCAGGATGCCAATCAGCGCTATGCGTATTGTAGAGGAAAACAACGACACCCGCACGTCCTATCCATACGACTCAGGACGATCATTGGCATTGTAGGTCGCTTCTTCCGGCACCAGTTTCAGGCGTAACGGACGGCGCGCCTCTACATACAGGTTGCTTTCGCAATCGGTGCATACCAGGCGCGTGCCGGGCGTCACGTACTCCTGGAGCGCCAGTTTTCGCCCACAAACCGGGCATTTCGTCACTTCAAGCGGCATAGTCAGCATCGGAGTGCAGCAGTGTCTCAATCCTGAGCGAACAACGACTCAACGAATGTTTCCGCGTCAAACAGCGCCAGATCGGTCATTTTTTCGCCGGTGCCGACGTACCGGATCGGGCGCTCAATATCCTGCGCAATCGCAAACGCGATCCCGCCCTTAGCGGTGCCATCGAGTTTGGTTACTGCCACATCGGTGACATCGACCGCCTTCAGGAACGATTTCGCCTGAAGCACGCCGTTCTGCCCCGTCGTCGCGTCGATGACCAGCAACACCTCATGTGGGGCGTCGGGGAACTTTCGCCGGATGATGTTGCGCAGTTTTTGCAGTTCCAGCATCAGGTTCGTCTTGGCATGCAGGCGTCCAGCGGTGTCGATGATCAACACATCGAACTCACCCCCGGAGACCGCTTCGATGGCATCGTACACCACCGCCCCAGGGTCGGCGCCCTGACCGCGCGAGATGACCGGCACACCCACCCGTTCCGCCCATGTTTCGAGTTGCTCGGTCGCAGCGGCGCGGAATGTGTCGCCAGCCGCCAGCAGCACGCGCTTGCCGAACTGATTCTTCAGGCGATACGCCAGTTTGGCGATTAACGTCGTTTTGCCAGCGCCATTGACACCAACCACCAGGATGATGTAGGGACGCGCACTGATCGGCTGGTTTCGCTCTTGCTCCTGCAGCACGCGCACCATTTCCGCCTTCAGCATATCGCGCGCCTCACGCGCCCGTTTGACGCCGTGACGGTTGCACCGATCCTTAGTGCGGTTGACCAGATACATTGTCGTTTCAACGCCGACATCCGCCTGGATCAATAATGCCTCAAGATCGTCCCACAGGTCATCAGTGATCGGGTCATCAGTAGCGAACAGACTGGCAATCTGACCGAAGAGACCACGACGCGCTTTCGTCGTCGCCTTATCGATCTTCTGTTCTTCCTGTCGGGCTTCTTCCTCAGTCCGCGGCGCGTCCTGACCACGCCCGAACATGCGCTTGAAAAATCCCATGCTATCCTCTCGATCTGCCTTCGCCAGCGCAACTATCTGCGCGGTATTGTACCACGCCGCTGCCAGAGAATGTCGGGATATGGTAGGATTCCAGGTGACCGTCGCCGTGCGCTGCGCGACCATCACCCGTCAACCGTCACGGGTCACGCGAGAGGCGTCGGTTGCGGGCGCCAGCAGCAGTGACGGTCACCTGGGGTGGGAGTCTATGGATGCAGACGTTCTGATCATCGGTGCAGGGGCTGCCGGGCTTGCCGCCGGACGCACGCTCACCGACGCCGGAAAGCGCGTGGTACTGATCGAAGCGCGCAATCGCATTGGCGGTCGGGTCTGGACCGACCGCGCCTTCGCGCGCGTGCCGGTTGAACGCGGCGCAGAGTTCATCCACGGTACACGGGGTGTCACGTGGGAATGGGTGCGTCGCGCGGGGCTGACGACGTTGCTGGCGGAACGCTGGGCAGGACGACGCATCCTCGACGAAACGGGGCGACTGGCGGGCGCTGAACTGTTGGATCGACCCGACATGCAGCGGCTTCTGACGCTTGAAGAAGAGATTGCCGCATACGAAGGCGATGATATTTCTTTCGCAGAATGGCTGATGATGCAGAGCTTCAGCCCGCTGGCGGCGCATGTGGCGGACCTGCGGATCGCCCATGCGGCGTGCGCCACGCCAGCGACCCTTAGCATGCATGCGCTACACGCCGAAGCGCGTGCCGGTTACGCCAAAGGCGGCGACTTCCACATTCTCGAGGGGTACGACCGGGTGATGTCAGCGATCGCCAATGGTCTCGATATACGGCTTGCCACGCCCGTTGAGGTGATTCGCTGGTCAGACCAGTATGTTGAGGCGAGCACAGTGCACGGAACGTTCCGTGCGCCAGTTGCGGTTGTCACGCTGCCGCTGGCGGTGTTGCAGGCGGGAGCAGTGCGTTTCGAGCCGTCCCTGCCGCTGGAGAAGACGAACGCGATTGCGGCGCTGGCAATGGCGCCCGCCATGAAAATCCTCTTCCGCTTTAATGAGTCGTTCTGGGAAGAGTCGCTGACTTTTCTCAGTCTGCGTGATCCCGCGCCGGTCTGGTGGACAGTGCGTCCTGGAGAACCGCTCCTGACCGCGCTGCTCACTGGTCCCCGCGCTGCACGTCTGGCGGCGCGCGGTTTGGAAGGCGCTGTGGAAGGCGGGCTGGCGAGCCTGAGCCTGGCATATGGCAACGAACCCTGGCGGCGGCTGGTCGATTGGCAGGTCATCAACTGGGGCGCTGACCCGTGGACGCGCGGCGGCTACAGTTCAACGCCTCCCGGCGCGTACAACGCGCGCACTGCGCTTGCGGCGCCCTGCGGTGCGCTCCACTTCGCCGGAGAAGCCACGGTCACCGACGACAGCCCGGCGACCGTTCACGGCGCGCTGCACAGCGGCATGCGCGCCGCCGCCGAAATCCTCGACGGCAGCAGATAGTAGGGGCGCGGCGCCGCCGCGCCCGCTGCCGCGCCCGGTGTCCGCCCATCGTCCCGTCTCCTGCGCGTCCGTCGCCGCTGCGCCCCCGGCAGGTTGGGGCGCGCCCGCTGCCGCGCCCAGTGTCCGCCCATCGTCCCGTCACCCGCACGCCCCCCGCCGCCGCGCCCCCGGCAGGTTGGGGCGCGCCCGCTGCCGCGCCCGCTGCCGCCCATCGTCCCGTCTCCTGCGCGTCCGCCGCCGCCGCGCCCCCGGCAGGTTGGGGCGCGCCGCCGGCGGCGGCGCGGGGCCGCCGCGCGGCCGCCCTGCTTGCCGGGACGAGCTGGGGGGGGGCGGCGCGGG
>JANWXL010000562.1 GCA_025055265.1 Roseiflexus sp. | reverse complement strand
GCGCCTCGTCCCCTCTCCCCTCGCGCCTCGCGCCTCACGCCTCGCCCCTCTCGCCTCTTGCCTCATCCCCTCTCCCCTCGCGCCTCGTTCGAACCGGCGCTTCAGCGACGAACCGCTGGCAGATAGACGCGGTGCATCTGCGCCACAACGCGCAGGGTGACCGGAGGCAGCGTCGAGTTGCTGACCCGCACCTCCAGATTTCCGGCGACAGCCACATCAGCCGCCGTAAGCGTCGTGCGCAGCTCGGTGGCGCTCACGAAGGTCGTCGGGCGCTCGACGCCGCCAATGACGATTTTACTGTTCGCATCGAACCCGGCGCCAGAGACGATCAGGACTGTTCCCGCTTCGCCGACGCCAACGAACGGCGGTATGAGCGACAGCGCCAGCGTCAGTTCATACGCACCCACATCACAGCCGCCCCCCTGCGGTCGGGTGATGCCACGCTGATCGGTTGCCGGGCACGTCGCCGCCGCAGCACGGTTGAATGCCGGGCTGGACGCCGCAATTGCCATCGTCGGCGTCGGACCGCCATTGTTCGCCAGCGGCGCGAGTTGCGGGTCCTGAAAGAGGATTGCTGAGGCTGGCGAGGTGATCAGGTTGTTGATGTCGTTGTTGAAATCGGGCGTTTTAGTGCGCGGGAACTGGATGTTGCCGCCGCCGTTGAGCAGAGGACGGTTCGTGTGATACCCCTGGAACTCGGTCGTGACCGGGTTGGTGTGGGCAGGATCGAGGCGGTTATTGACGAAGATCGAACTGGTCAGCGTCACTGCTGCTTCGTTGCCCGCAAAGATCGCGCCGCCCTGAAATGTGGCGAAGTTGTTCGCAAATGTTGCATGGCTAATGTCGATTGTTCCCCGGCTGATGATCATCCCGCCCCCCTGTCCGATAATGTTCGTTCTGGCGGTGGCGGCGCGGTTGTCGAAGAACGTCGAGTTGACTACCCGTCCGCGACCATTGACCAGTATCCAGACGCCGCCGCCCTGTCGTGGGGCATAGTTGCCGTTGAAGGTCGACTCGCGGATCTCGATGTTGTCCTCATTCACGCCGCCAGCCCAATCGTCTTCGATATGATAGATGGCGCCGCCGTGACCTTCGGCGGGGGGCGCGTCGAGCACCCGGTTGTTGCTGAATGTCGAGCGGGCATACGTCGCTTTCGTGTTCAGGTTATCGGCAATGGTCACCTTGAGCGCGCCGCCGCCGCGTATCGCGGTATTGCCATCGAAGACGCTGCCGCAGACATCGACGGTGTTGCTGGTGATCGGGTTGAAACTGCTGCTGACGTCATCGAGGTGGATCGCGCCGCCATGCCCGCGCACAATCCCGCCGGTCGTCGCATCGGAGGCGCGGTTGTTCGTAAAGCGCGAGTTGTACGCCTGCAACCCGGTGGCAATGCCGCCGAACGCGCCGCCGCTGCCCGCTTCGTTGTTGACGAATACGGAACCGACAATGATCGTTTCGTAGATATTTCCGGCATAGATCGCACCGCCCTGGTTGTCTTCATCGTTAATGCTGGTCGTGCGATTGTTCTCAAACACCGAGTTGATGATGTGCAGGCGCGTTCCGGGACTCGTCACCCACAGCGCCCCGCCGCGCGCCCTTTCGTCCTGCGTCTTTGTCGCGGCTGGCGCGCGCCCGTTGATGAAACGCATATTTTGAATGACCAGATCATTGCCAGAGGTTTTGTCGATGTGCGAACCGGGGGTGAACGGTTTCTCAAGAATGCGGGTGACGCCGCCGCCATCGAGGGTGATCAGCCCTTTGCCATCGAGCACAATATCACGGGTTGCCGAAGTGACCAGCAGCGACGTGATCGGAATCGTGACCGGGTTGGGTCCACAGTCGAAGGTGATGTGCCCGCCAGCCGCAAGCGCCGCCTGAAGCGCCGCCTGCGTGCAGTTGGTAATAACCGTCGGATTGACGAGCGTCACCGGCTCGATTGGAGGAGTGCAGGCGGCAGGAGGCGCGCCGGGAGCGCCAGAAAGATCCGATGCCAGGACAGGCAACGGCGAAGGCGCAAAGACAATGCTTACAGTTATGACCCAAATGACCGTCAGTAGACCGCGCCAGCGTCTGGTTGATTGTGTATCATTCATATAGAGTCGCTCATTGACTGAAGATCATAACGATACAAAATCCCCTGATAGCATAAACCTTTCTTAAACGTTGCTCAATAGTACATCGACCCTATGTATGCGCTGGTACAGATGCATGCTTCGTCTCGTTTGATTTGATACAATTGCCGGGAAACGAATATCACCCTCGCTTCTCGCGGAGACACGGAGAAAGGAGACTATGGACTCGCCGCTTGACGCCTACACGCGCTGGGTGACGGAAGAATTCGAAGCCAGCATTGATCTCAAACGACGCACGCTCGACTCGCAGGCATCGGTCATCGCAGCGATTGCTCAATTGATCGTTGAAACCTTTCAGCGCGGCGGCAAAGTGTTGCTGTGCGGCAACGGCGGAAGCGCGGCGGATGCGCAGCATATCGCTGCTGAACTCGTCAGCCGCTTTCGCCGTGAGCGGCGCGGACTGCCCGCCATCGCGCTGACGACCGACACCTCAATTCTGACCGCCATCGGCAACGACTACGGGTATGAGCGCGTATTCGCCCGCCAGGTCGAGGCGCTGGGGCGATCCGGCGATACTGTGGTCGGCATCAGCACCAGCGGTACGTCAGCGAGCGTTATCGCAGCGATGCGCGCCGCGCGCGACGGGGGCATGACTACCGTCGGGCTGACGGGGGCTTCAGGGGGATTACTGGTCGATTACGTTGATGTGTGCTTACGCGTCCCGTCACAGAACACTGCCCGCATTCAGGAAGTGCACATTACCGTCGCTCACGCGATTTGCGAGATTGTTGAGCGTACCCTTTTTCCACTCACGGAGAAGCAAAGGATCACAGATGACCGGCTCAATCCTCCTGGCGGAGATCTACGAACAACCTGAAGCGCTACGTCGGCTGATCGACTCTGAATCGGAACCTATCGCCCGGCTGGCGCACACATTGAATGAACGCGGATGTCAGTATGTCGTCATTGCGGCGCGCGGCTCATCGGACAATGCAGCGCGCTATGCGCAATATCTGATGGGCGCGGCGCTGGGTCTGCCGGTTGCGCTGGCGACCCCTTCGCTCCACACACGCTATGGCGCACATCTGCGCTTTGAGGGTGCGCTGGTGATCGGCATCTCGCAGTCAGGCGCCTCACCCGACATCTGCACCGTGATTGACGACGCACGCCGCGCTGGTGCGCCAACTGTCGCAATCACGAACAACCCGGAGTCGCCGCTGGCGCGCGCGGCTGAGTCGGTCATTTCGCTGCACGCCGGGACCGAGCGAAGTATTGCCGCGACCAAGACGTATACAACCCAACTGGCGGCGCTGGCGCTGCTGACCCTCAGCATGGCGAACGACCGCGCCGGTCTTGCGACGCTGACGACCATCCCCGATGCGATGGACGCAATGCTCTCGCTTGACGACCGTATGCGCACCATTGCGGAAGCGATGGCTAACGCAACCGCTGCCGTCACTATCGGGCGCGGCTACCATTACGCAACTGCGTGGGAGGTCGCGCTCAAGCTGAAAGAACTGACATATGTGGCAGCCGAGCCGTATTCGGCAGCCGATTTTCAGCACGGACCCATTGCGCTCGTGCGCGACGATTTTCCGGTCGTTCTCATCGCAACCCGCGGCGCCGTCGCCGATGATCTGACAGCGCTCACGATCCGTCTGCGCGACCTTGGCGCCCATCTGACGGCAATCAGCGACGTGCCCGCCATCCTGGAAGCAGCGGACCATCCTGTCCGGCTCCCTGTAAGTGTCGAAGAACGGTTTGCACCGCTGACGGCGGTGATCGCCGGGCAACTGCTCGCGTTTCATCTTGCCCGCGCCCGCGGACTCGACCCGGATCACCCTCGTGGATTGCGAAAGGTAACAGAAACCAGGTGAGATGGGAGATAGGGAATAGGGAGCAGGGAAAGAGGAGAAACGGGCGGCAGGTGAGAGGCGAGAGGCGAGATAGGGGATAGGGAGCAGGGAAAGAGGAGAAACGGGCAGTGAGCAGGGAGAGAATAAACAGCGAAGCAATCCTCTGCCAAACCGGCTGGAGGATTGCTTCGCTCTGATTACAGTGATATGCAGCTCTGTTACACGGAAAGATTCAGGGTCCAGAGACCCCTAACCCTTAACCCTTAACCCCTAACCAACTCCCCCAGGAACGCCAGATACCCGGTGATCCGCTGCCGCCGCAGATCGCGCCGATGCCCCATCAACCACTTGCCTCCCTCGATGAACAGTTCCGCGCCATATGCCGCAATCAGGAACGCGCGCAGCACAGTTGCCAGTCGATCGCCGTAGTACAACCGCGCATACCGCAGACGACTCTGATGGAACGTGATCAATCGCCGGATCGGAACCTGCGCGCTGCTCCTCCCCTCGTGATGAATGATCTCGGCGGCAGGAAGATAGACGATGCGACCGCAGGCGCGAAGGCGCTGCTGCCATTCCAGTTCCTCAGAATACATCACGAAACCAGCATCGAGCAGACCGGCGCGTTCAATCGCCGACCGCCGCACCATCAGCGCCGCTCCCACCAACCAGTCGACCGTCTGCTCCTGGTCATCTGGCAGATCCAGGCAACGGTAATGTCGCACCCACGGATTGTGAGACCAGCGCCACTCCAGGGGGGTGCTCTCCCAGAAGAAGACCCCCGGCGTCGGGAAGCGCCGCCGGCTCGATTGCACCGTTCCATCCGGATATCGCAACCGTGGTCCCACGACGGCAACATCGGGATGCTCCTCCAGATAACGCACCAGCTTCGGAATAGCGTCGCCGACTACTTCCGTATCAGGGTTGAGCAACAACACCTGCCGGACGCGCGAACCGTCCTGGGCGAACACACGCCGCAACGCCAGGTTGTTGCCGCCAGCGAACCCCAGGTTGCGCCTGGCGTCGATCACATTAACGTCGGGATGCTCTGCGCTTAGCATAGCGCAGGTTCCATCAGTCGAAGCATTATCAACGACGACGATCTGGTACGCGACGCCAGCGCCAGCGAGTGAGGCATGAACTGTTGTGATGCACCGATCAAGCAGATCGCGAACATTCCATGAAACGATGATAACTGCAAGCATCAGTTGTCGTACCAGGGAGCAACCTCGTAAAGCTGAACACCTTCAACACCTATCTCTCAAGAAAGTTGACGTGAAAACGCAGAGGCGCAACGTCTCACGATCAACACAATGCACCTCCGCCTCTTCGCGCCTCTGCTTCAGCCTTTCTGAGAACCATCAACCCTTTGAGATGAACATACTTCACCACCTCGAAATACGCCATCGTCGCGCACAGAAACAAACCAAGCATGCCATCACGGTAACCGTGCAGCGTTACAAAACGTCGGCGGAACTCGCGCACCGGTGCACCGATGAACGTCCGCCAGCGCAGCGGCGCGCCCGCCAGGAAGAGCGTCTGCGCTTCCTGAATCGCGTAAGCCCGCTGCTTGCGCCAAAATTCATTGAGGCGTTCGATGTTCAGATGTAAGAGATGACCCCGCATTCTACCCGCCGGTCCATCGAGCGCTGCGAATTCATGCACCAGGCGCGCCTCATCGTAGCGCGCGCGATTGCGGCGCATCAGGCGCAACTGCTCGTCAGGATACCATCCCCCGCCCTTCAACCGCTGTCCAAAAAACAGGTTGTAGCGCGGAATCCAGAATCCTGACATATTCGTGCCGCCATTCAGCGCAACGCGAATCTCGTCCGCCAGGTCGGGCATCACCCGTTCATCGGCGTCGAGAAACAACACCCACTCGCCCGCACACAGATCAAGTGCGCGATTGCGCTGGGCTGGAAAGCCGCGCCACGGTTCGACATACACCCGCGCGCCGTGGTTTCGGCAGATCGCCGCCGTCGCATCGCACGAACGGTCGTCGATCAGAGCAACGATTTCACCGGCGAGACCGGTGACACTGGCAAGCGCGTCGCCAATATGACGCTCCTCATTGCTGGCGATGATCGCAACCGAGAGTGTGGCTATCGGTTCAGCGCGAGATGGGGTCATAGGCGCAGAATACTCCCATACGCCCACAGCCGCGACCGCAGCTCTTCACACCCGATGACGCGAGCGGCGTAGTCGCGCCAGGCGCACAACATCAACCGCAGTACGCCAGCGCGGATAATCGCCCTGTGCAGACGCGCAGCGCGCTTGCCGTAGTGCTTGCGAAAGAACCGCAACCGGCTGGCGTACAGCGCCACCAGCATCCGCGCGCGGAACTGACCGGTTGCAGCACCGCCGATATGCACCACCCGGGCGGCGGGCGCCTGCCAGATCGCCCATCCCGCGCGTCGCACCCGGTAACACCAGTCAACCTCCTCGGCGTACATGAAATACCCTTCGTCAAGCAGACCCACCTGATCGATTGCTGCACAACGGACAAGCATGCAGGCGCCGAGCGGATGGTCGATCGGGAAGGGCGCATTGCCGAACTGTTCCTGCGGGTAGCGACCATGCCACCAGGAGTTGTACAGGCGTCCCGGCAACACCTCGCCGGGCGGAAAGAGATCAAGCAGCGTCATCATCAGTGTTGGAAAGCGAAACGCTGCGGGTTGAAGGGTTCCATCGGGGTTCAGCAACCTCGGCGCGACAATGCCGACGCGCGGGTGGGCATCAAGGAAGGCGACCAGCGTCTCAATTGCGCCTTCCAAAACAATCGTATCGGGGTTGAGCAGCAGCACATACTCGAGCGCCGGATGCTCACAGCGCAACGTACAGATCGCCAGATTGGACGCAGCGGCGAATCCAAGGTTGCGTCCCGCCTCGATGAGCGTGACTTGCGGAAAGCGTTTGCGCACCAGCGTCGCGCTGCCATCGGCGGAGGCGTTATCGACCACCACAATACGCAACGGCAGCGAGCACGCCTGGAGCGACTCCAGGCATGCTGTTAGGAGGTCGCGCGTGTTGAACGACACAACGGCAACGCCAACGCTTCTCATTGCGCGCGTAGTGTAGCAGGGGAGGGCGCAGCAAGCAAATCACGCCGCGTGATGTTGCAGTGACGGGCGAGCAACTTGTTACTGACGGGCGCGCACATACGTCTCGGGAGAAGGATAAACGCTTATGTCCGGTAATACGCTGGTGCTTACGACCAGTTAATATACAACTCGGGAAATACGGTTGCACGAAAGAGAGCGAGACCCTGATGCCGACCAATGTCCTCGTCGTTGACGACAATCGCGTGTTCCGCGACTCTTTCTGCGAACTGCTCAACGCCTGCTATGATCACCTTCAAATCATCCCGGCAGGCGACGGCAGCGCCGCGCTCAGCCTGACGCGGCAGATATCCTTCGATCTGATCATTCTCGACTATGAGTTGACGACCTTCAGCGGCGGTGACGTGGTGCGCCGGTTGCGCGCGCGAGGAACGCCGCTGCCGCCAATTATCCTCATGTCCGCCCATCCTGACCTGCCGGTGATTGCCAGGCTGCATATGGTGAGCGGCTATCTGCAAAAACTGATCGACGCCAGTACACTCCGCGAGGTGCTCGACCCTTTTATCAGGCAACCGACCGTGCGCAGCGCCGGTCCCACCCTGTGGCGCCTTCGCGCGCCGAAAGGAGAAATGCCATGATTGCGAACATCGCCAGAATGGTGGCGCTGGTCGTCATTCTTGCGTTACTCTCCGCCTGCACGCGACCGGTGGCAGACCTGAAGGTCGAAACCGAACACGATTGCATAGTCACCTGTACTATTCCGATCCGCAGCAATCATAGCTAACAACCTGCGCTTTTGTTTCCTTTCGTTATGATTGTGTGTTATCGTTATAATATTATATTGAGTGACGCTATTGCATTCTCCGCGCCAGATATGCCAGCGTTCAAAAGAGTGACGTTCACATGGGCGACAGGGCGGCATGCCATGCACACCGGGGTTTCTGCCTGATAGTTTCGCGCCTGGAGAGCATACTATGCGCCTCCCTCTCTCATCATTGATCAGTGTGCGTCATCCCGACGAAGATGCCCAGCGACGAGGGCAGAGCATCATTCTGCTGGCAGCCGGATTGAATGTTTTGACCGTCCTGCTGGCAGGATATATCGCCATCACAGGCGCGTTCTCTGAACGCATCATCGGTCCCGTCATTGCCAGCCTCGTCGTGCAGACCGTTGTCATCATCCTCGCTCGCAACGGACGGGTCGATCTGGCAGGCAGCATCATTGTTGTCATGGCAATTGTGGGCACAATCGGATCCGCAATCCTGAATGCTGACCAACTGGTTATTCCCATCTTATTCCCTGTACCATTGCTGATAGCCATAGCCGTACTGCGTCCAATCGGCATCGTTGCCGCACTGTTCGGTATTCTGGCAGGCTTAGGAGTCGTCGCTGGCGCGTTGCCGCCGCCGGAAAACGTTCTGCTGCGCAATTCACTGTTTGTCGTTATCGGGCTTCTCTCACTCTTTACAACCCTGACCGGCGTGCTGATCGGCGTCGGGCACGGACGCCTGCGTCGCCGCCTGCGTCACGCGCTGGATCACGCCGATCAGACGGCGCAGGCGCTGCAAACGCTCAACGAAGAACTCGATCTGCGCGTTCAGGTGCAAACCGAAACCCTCCAGCAGATGGTGCAGGAACTGGAGGAGCGTTCATTGCAACAGGAGCGACTGCTGCAGGAGATTGCCGCACAGCGCGATGTCATTCGGGAACTCAGTCTACCAATCTTGCCAGTAGGACGAGATATGCTGGTCGTCCCGCTCATCGGCGCACTCGACGGCGAACGGATGCGTCAGTTGCAAACCCAGGCGTTTCAGCGTGTTGAGCGCACCCATGCCCGCATGCTCATTCTGGACGTCACGGGTGTACCGCTGATCGATACGCACGTCGCTCAGGGTTTGATAGGGTTGATCCAGGGATTGCGGTTGCTCGGCGCCGACGTCGTCGTTGTGGGGGTGCGCCCGGAAGTGGCACAGACGATCGTCGGACTTGGAATTCAATTGCGGGACATCAGCGTCTTCAGCGATCTGGGTTCTGCACTCCAACATGCAACATTGCGCTTTGTTGAGCGCAAGACGGCCGCTTGAACGGACGGTCGCACACCGTCGTAACGGAGAGGCATGTTGAAATTTCTCATAGGAAGATCAACCGGATATTGAACAATCTCGTGCTCGGCGTTGGCTTCGACAGGCGCAGCCAACGCAGGCGCCGCAACGCGCAACCGCCGTCGGCTTCGACAGGCGCAGCCAACGCAGGCGCCGCAACGCGCAACCAGCGTTGGCTTCGACAGGCTCAACCAGCGCAGGCGCCGCAACGCGCAACTGGCGTTAGCTTCGACAGGCTCAGCCAACGCCAGTTGCGCTACAGGTGCAGGTTCGATTGTCCAGGTTTTGGTTGATTCCTATAAGATATCTCTATCCGCCGCACGAAAACTGTCATCATTCTGTCCACAGTTATCCACATTTTGTGAATAACTGTGGACAGAATCCTAGATATAGGGTTCCATCCATCGGGCAGGTACAAGAAACAGTCTGGCACGTGCGTGCTTCAGAGCAGCCATTGACTCCACTCTGTCACTCGTCAGGATCGATGAGCCCAAACCATCCCCGTCGCACCATCCACTTGGCAAGTTCCAGCACCGGCACGACAGTCGCCGCCAGCCCGGCGACGATCAGCCAGTCAGTCAGCGGCAGCGCATAGGTGCCAAAGGCGTCGTGCAGGAACGGCAGGTACACAATCAGCGAGAGCAGTATCAGTTCCCAGATGATCGCCAGGTTGAGCCATTTGTTGGCGAACGGCTTATTCCATACCGAATTCCGATCAGACCGAAAGTTGTAAGCTTTGAAGAACTGGAT
>JANWXL010000533.1 GCA_025055265.1 Roseiflexus sp. | reverse complement strand
CCCGCGCCGGTGGCGTGCCCGCGCCGGTGGCGTGCCCGCGCCCGCCGCCGGTGCACCCGTGCGCAGGTCACAGGTAGGGGCACGCCGGTGGCGTGCCCGCGCCGGTGGCGTGCCCGCGCCCGCCGCCGGTGCACCCGTGCGCAGGTCACAGGTAGGGGCACGCCGGTGGCGTGCCCGCGCCGGTGGCGTGCCCGCGCCGGTGGCGCGCCCGCCAGCCATTACGGCGTTGCCAGCGTTCCAGCAGAAACCTGGTGCAGCGGTTCGTCCATCGGACACACGTGCGGCTCGCCGCGCACGCACGACCAGAAGGCGCTGCAGCGTCGCCAGGCGGCATGCCGCGCTGTATGCGCAATGGCGCCGATATCGAGGGCAATACGTCGGGCAAGCGCCGACGCCAGCGCAATCTGGTGATCATTTACCTGAATCAGCACGGCGCCATCAGCGCCGACCGCCAGCACTTCAGCTTCGGCGCCGGGGACGACCCCCTGCCGCGCCAGAAATGTCGCCGCCGCCGGTTCGGCGTCGACAGCGGCGATAACGCCGCGCATTCCGGCAGTGCAGGCAGAGAGCGGCTGCGGCGTCCGATCCGCAGTCGCGCGAGTGTCGGGATCGCGTTCAAGGAAAGCTTTGAGCGCCGCGACCAGACGATCCGAGGTGATATGTTCAAGCTGGCATGCCAGCGTATCGGCTTCTTCCGGTTCGATGCCCAGGTTTTCGACCAGGAAGATCACCCAGAGACGGCGGCGTGAAAGGATGCGCTGCGCCCACTCCTCACCATCCGGCGTGAGGGTGACGCCCTTGTACGGCTGGTACGCCAGCAGCCCCCGCTCCTCCAGCCGATGGCACATTTCGTTGGCGGAAACCTGCGAAACCCCAAGTTTGTTCGCCAGTAATGACAACGGCACCGGCTGATCCGGCGCGCTGCGCAGGAGTGCGGTCATCACCAGGTACATTTCGACGCTTTCGCTCACGCGCCCCTCCCGCCATGTTCAGGCATGCCATAAATTCTACGCGTAGCATACGACGGCGAGCGGAGGTTGTCAACTGTACCCGATGCCCAGTGCTGAGCCATGCTCCTGATGGTGATCGTAGGTCGCCAGCAGAATCAGCGCCAGCGGTCGCCCGTCAAGCCAGGGGTATCGTGAGGGGTCGAGCAGATCCCGTTCATCAATCTGGTCACTGATGTCGAGCAGGTGAAGGTATCCTTCGCGCCACTGCCGGTACGCCAGCGACCAGGGAAGATCACGGTGCGTTTCAGCGATCCAGACGTTGATCTGATCCACGCTGCCTTCGGAGTCGGGATTGCTCTCTGCGGACCGCTCGGGAAAGACCGGTTCATGGCCAGCGATCGCCGCTTCCACGCGGGCAATCGTGCGTTGCTGCCATGCCCACAGGTGAACAACAATATCTTTGATCGTCCAGGACGATGAGGGGAGAGGAGCAGCGGCTTCTCTATCGCCCAGGCGCGCCAGCGCTGCGTCCCACTGCTCGAACTGCTCGCGCAGCGCTGCCAGGATGTGACGTTTCATAAAGGGCGACATGACACACATCTCATTCTTATGCGTGCTTTTGTCCTCTGGGAAAAAACAATGCTTTGCATCTTCGCGCCTGTGCGTCAGCCTATCTAAAACACGCGCCCCTCCCGCCATGTTTGGGCATGCCAAAACTCTACCGGTAGCATACGACGGCGAGCGGAGGTTGTCAACTGTACCCGATGGTCGCTTCGCGTCTTCGCGTCGACCTGTATACGTGCTACAATGCTGCCAGTGCTGATTGGTCCGTTGCACGGCAAGGTTGATACAATGACAGTTGATGACATTACCCGGAACGTCCAGTTTATGCTCGACCGGAACGGTAGGCTAACTGCGGTTGTCCTGACCCCGGAGCTGTGGCGTCAGATTCTCGATGCGCTCGAGGAGGCGGAAGATCGGGCGCTGATCCGGATGCTCAGGGAGCGGATCTTGGTTGGACCCGATGCTTCCGCGGCGCTACGGTGGGAGGATGTCGTGCAGGACTGGACATGAGCTACGATCTCTTCATTGAGCCGGAAGTTCACGCGGCTCGCCACGATCTGCCTGGCAATGTGCGCCAGCGAATACGGCGGATCATTGCCGACCTTGCAGTCTCACCGCGTCCGCCTGAAAGTGCAGTGATGGACATTGAGGGTCTCAATCTCCGCGAGAATGTGGAGCTCCGTCGTCTTCGTATCGAGCGCTGGCGCATTATCTATGCGGTCTGTGACATCGAGCAGTGGGTCTGGGTGCTGGCGCTGCGTCGCCGTCCACCCTACGGTTATGAGGATCTGCCAGAACTCATTGCACGACTGTAAGAAGGTCGTTCGTACTCGCTCGCCAGGTCAGCATCGATGCTTTCAATGTCAACGCCCGTAGGAAAACCCAGACTTTGTACGCCTGCATGACGGCGCAGGCGCTCCCTAGCCGCTCTGCGCCGCTCCTCATCGAGTCCCTGAGAGGATCTGAGCGCATGCCTGATCAGGAATTCCATGACCCATTCCTCGGTGCTGCGTCCATACTTCTGCGCCATGTGCACGCACGCTTCATACACTTCATCAGGAACCTGCAACGTGATCGTTTTCATGAACTTTTTCCCTCGCCCTGCAACGCGCTCTCGAACGCCTGGATCAGCGTTTGCACCGCCGTTGTCACCGGCAGCGTCCCCTCGATGACTGCCTGTTCGATGGCGGGCAGTTTCTCCTGCACCACCGGGTGCCCGAAGAAGCGGGTGCGCAGGTGGTCTTCGATCAGGGTATAGACCCAATCGCGCGCCTGGTTGCGGCGCCGCGCCGCAAACACGCCCGACGCTGTCGTTTCATCGCGGAAGCGTTCGATCTCGCGCCAGATCTCTGCAATCCCCTCGCCGGTCTGCGCCGAGCATATGTAGGCGCGCGGACGCCACCCTTCCGTGGCGGGCGTCAGATAGCGCAGCGCGTGGGTGTATTCCGCCTGCGCCGCCAGCGCGCGCGTGCGGTTGTCGCCGTCGGCTTTGGTGATCAGCAGGGCGTCCGCCAGTTCGATGATCCCCTTCTTGATCCCCTGCAATTCGTCGCCGGCGCCTGCCAGCATGAGGAGCAGGAAGAAATCGACCATTCCGCGCACCGCGACCTCGCTCTGACCGACGCCGACCGTTTCGACCAGCACAATGTCGAATCCGGCGGCTTCGCAGAGGAGGAGCGTTTCCCGACTTTTGCGCGCCACGCCGCCGAGACTGCCGCCAGTAGGCGATGGTCGAATGTAGGCGTTCGGGTGGCGCGACAGGCGCTCCATGCGCGTCTTGTCGCCGAGAATGCTGCCGCGCGAGATGCTGCTCGACGGATCGACCGCCAGCACTGCCACGCGATGCCCGCGTTCGCAGAGCATTGTGCCAAGCGCCTCGATAAAAGTGCTCTTACCAACGCCAGGCACGCCGGTGATGCCAACGCGCAGCGCGCCGCCGGTGTACGGCAGCAGCGCGCGCAGCACCTCCTGCGCCAGCGCCATGTGCGCTGGCGCATTGCTCTCGATCAGCGTGATGGCGCGCGCCAGGATCGACCGATCGCCGCTGCGCACGCCAGCCACATATTCATCGACCGTCAGCAGGCGACGGCGGGCGGACGATGGCGCCGCCGGGGCGCTCGCACGCTGACCCGGCAACCCGTCGTGCCCGCCGGTCACCCCTTCCACTACCGAAAGCCCGAACGGCATCTCTTCAGAGGAAGCGGAGTGTTGACCGTTGCTCATGCTGCGTCTCGCGTCTGAACTGTCGAACCGGCCTCGACGCCATCGCCGTGCAGCCGCCGCTGCAATTCGAGGAGCAGCTTCTCCGCCGCCACCGGGATGATCGTGCCAGGACCGAAGATCATGGCTGCGCCGTGCTGCCGCAGAAATTCATAATCCTGCGCTGGAATGACGCCGCCGATCACCACCATAATATCGTCGCGCCCCAGTTTGCGCAGTTCTTCGACCAGTTGCGGCAGGAGCGTCTTGTGCCCGGCTGCCAGCGAACTGATGCCGACCACGTGCACATCGTTCTCGACCGCCTGACGCGCCACCTCTTCCGGCGTCTGGAACAGCGACCCGATATCCACGTCGAACCCCAGGTCGGCGAACGCCGTCGCCACCACCTTGGCGCCACGGTCGTGACCGTCCTGCCCGATCTTGGCGACCAGGATGCGCGGACGGCGCCCCTCCCGCGCTGCAAAGGCGTCCGTCAGCGCGCGCACGTGGTGGATCTGCTCGACATCGCTGAATTCGCTGCTGTAGATGCCCGAGACTGTGCGGATGGTCGCCTTGTAGCGGCCAAAGACCTTTTCCATCGCCATCGAAATCTCCCCCAGCGTCGCGCGCGCACGCGCCGCTTCGACCGCCGCTTCCAGCAGGTTGCCTTCGCCGGTGGCCGCCACGCGGGTCAGCGCATCGAGCGCCGCCTGCGTGCGCGCCTCATCACGCTCGGCGCGCAGTTTCTTCAGCCGCTCGATCTGCGCCTGGCGCACTGCTGTGTTATCAACCTCCAGGATTTCAATCGGCGCTTCGTAGGGCAGACGATACTTGTTGACGCCGACAATCGTCTCGCGCCCCGAGTCGATATGCGCCTGGCGTCGCGCCGCCGCCTCTTCAATGCGCAGTTTCGGCAGACCGGCTTCGATGGCTTTCGCCATGCCGCCCAACTCCTCAACTTCCTGGATATGCGCCCAGGCGCGTCGTGCCAGCGCGTCAGTCAGCCACTCGAGGTAGTACGCGCCGCCCCACGGATCGACAATCTTGCAGATGCCGGTCTCTTCCTGGAGATACAACTGCGTATTGCGCGCAATCCGCGCCGAAAAGTCGGTCGGAAGCGCAATCGCCTCGTCAAGCGAATTCGTATGGAGCGACTGCGTGTGCCCCAGCGCGGCTGCCATCGCCTCAATACAGGTGCGCGCCACGTTGTTGAACGGGTCCTGCTCGGTCAGGCTCCAGCCCGACGTCTGGCAGTGGGTGCGCAGCGCCATCGAGCGCGGGTCTTTGGGGTTGAACTGCTTGATGATCTTCGCCCACAGCAGGCGCGCGGCGCGCATCTTGGCGATCTCCATGAAATAGTTCATGCCGATCGCCCAGAAGAACGAAATGCGCGGCGCAAACTCGTCAATTGCCAGACCTGCCTTCAACCCGGCGCGCACATATTCCAGACCATCCGCCAGGGTGTACCCCAACTCCAGATCGGCGGTGGCGCCCGCCTCCTGCATATGGTAGCCGGAAATGCTGATGCTGTTGAACTTCGGCATGTGCTTCGCCGTGTAGGCGAAAATATCGGCGATGATGCGCATTGACGGCTCAGGCGGGTAGATGTACGTATTGCGCACCATGTATTCCTTGAGAATGTCATTCTGAATGGTGCCGGTCAGTTGCTCCTGGCGCACTCCCTGCTCCTCGGCGGCGACGATGTAGAACGCCATCACCGGAATGACCGCACCGTTCATCGTCATCGACACCGACATCTGATCGAGCGGGATGCCGTCGAACAGGATTTTCATATCGAGCACCGAGTCGATCGCCACCCCCGCCTTGCCGACATCACCGACCACCCGCGGGTGATCGGAGTCGTAGCCGCGGTGAGTCGCCAGGTCGAAGGCGACCGACAACCCCTTCTGCCCGGCTGCCAGGTTGCGCCGGTAGAACGCATTGCTCGCCTCAGCGGTCGAGAACCCGGCGTACTGGCGGATCGTCCACGGCTGGGTCACGTACATGGTCGGGTAGGGACCGCGCAGATAGGGCGGGATGCCAGCCGTAAAGCGCAGGTGCTCCAATCCGGCGACATCCTCGGCAGTGTACAGAGGGCGCACATCGATCTGCTCCATCGTGCGCCAGACCAGCGCATCGAGCGGTTTGCCCGCCTCGCGTTCAGCGCGCTCACGCCACTGCGCCAGCGTCGGGGCAGCGGCGCCATCACGATAGGGAAGCGTCGTAAAATCCGGGGTTTTCACGCCACAACTCCTTTCAACTGCTGCAACCGCACCAGGGTCTCGTAACAGTTCGCTCGAATGTGAATAAACTCATCGACCCCGGCCGCCCGATGGGCTTCGACCTGATCGGCAGGATACCCTGCCAGCACCACGGTGATATCTGGACGACTCGATTTTATCAGATTTGTCAGCGGCGGCACAATCTCTGGATAGGTATCGTCAGTTGAACAGATGGTGACAATGCCCGCCCCTGACGCCAGCGCCGCCTGCGCCGCTTCTTCGACCGTGGCGAACCCGTCGTTGCCGATCACCTCGAAGCCGCCCGCCTCGAAGAAGCCGGTCGAGAAATCGGCGCGCGCCTTGTGCTGCGGAATCGGTCCCATGTTGGCAAGGAAGACCTTCGGGCGAGCGCCGGTGCGCGCGGCATATGCATCCGCCGTCAGGCGCAGCGCCTCGAACTGTTCCGCTGCACGATGCGTCGGAACCGGCTCGACAGTCGGAGCCGCAGCGTCACCCGATGCCAGCGCCGTCGCAAGGTCGCCGAGGGTTGCACCAGCCCGCGCCGCCGCCAGCGCCAGTTCCACCAGACGATCCGGCGGCGCCGCCGCCAGCGCCTCGAGCGCATCCTGACACGCCTGCGAGTCGCGCGTCTGGCGCACACGCCGCACATCGGCGGAACGCTCCGCCTGTGCGGCGGCGTGGTCTACAGGTCGCACAGTAAGCGGTTTCTCCTTGAGGTTCGGGTACATGTTCACGCCGATGATCACCTCGCGGCGGTGCGCAATTGCGGAGAAGCGCTCGTTACGAACAGCAGCGATCTCGGATTGCGGGAAACCGGCGCTCAGTGCGGCAGCCATACCGCCGCGGCGCTCGATCTCCTGGAACAGCGCCCATGCCTTCTGCGCCACCTGATCGGTGAGCGTCTCAATCGCCCAGGAACCGCCAGGCGGGTCAATCAGGCGGATGAAATTGCACTCCTCCTGGAGAATAACCTGCACATTGCGCGCAATCCGGCGCGAAAACTCGTCGGGCAGGCCCCACGCCTCATCGAAATGGCTGACGTGCAGGCTGTCGACGCCGCCCATTACGCCTGCCATCGCTTCGCCGGTGGCGCGCAGCATGTTGTTGTACGCATCGAACTTCGCCTTCGTCCAGGCGGACGTGCGCCCGTGAATGCGCATCTTCTGCGCCTCCTCACCGCCGCCGAACGCCTCAACGACGCGCGCCCACAGCATCCGTGCTGCGCGCAATCGCGCAATTTCCATAAAGAACTGCGACCCGATCGAGAAGGCGAACAGCATGCGCGGGGCAACCACATCGACATCAAGCCCACGCTCCTGCATTGCGCGCAGGTACGCCACCCCGGTCGCCAGCGCGCATGCCAGGTCCTGCACAACGTTCGCGCCGCCGTTGTGATACCCGTGGGTTGCAACCGCAATCGTCCGCAGACGTGGCGCGTGGGTCTGCGCCCATGCCGTCCAGCGCGCCATCAGGTCGTAGCAGCGATCCAGCGACAGCGGCAACGTCCCGGCGGTTGCCAGCGCACCGAGCGGATCGGCGCCGATGCATCCCTGAATCTGATCGTGTGCGATGCCATACCGTTCTGCGGCGGTCAGGATCAGCGTTGCAACCGGCAGTGCATCAGCGCCTGTGATGACAAGCAGCGGCGTGCGGTCGAGCGCCACGCCATCGAACAGCGTCGCTGCGTCCTCCATACTGGCAAGCGACACGCCCCCGGCGCCAACCAGGTCTGTCGGCGCAGCATCCGGGTCCAGCCCCTGGAGCGTCGCCCGGTCGAGCGGCAGGTTGAGCGCCGTCAACCCGCGCGGCAGATCGTCGCGCGCCGCCTGATTGACCTCGCCCGGCGCGGGATAGGGCAGTTCCTGACACACCTCCCAGCGCCCGATGACATACCCCAGCGTCCGCGCGCTGCGCACAAATGGCGCAAAGCCGGGGAGCGAGTTGACGTGCGGCAGAGATGCAATGTCCTCGGCGTTGTAGATCGGCTGAAGGCTGATCTGCTCATAGGTTTTTGTGATCAGCCGCTTCTCGAACGGCACGCCCTTGAGCGTCTTCTCCGCCGCTGCGCGCCATTCCTCGTAAGTGGCGGGAGGGAACATATCGAACAGCGGTTGTACTGCTGCATCGCCAGCCGTCGTGGTCTGCGCCTCATCGCTCATAGCAATGCTCCTCGCCGTCAGTCTCATGAACATACGCAGGATAAGAGTAGTATATCAGTAAAAATGCGCGTTTGGCTACTCTTTTCGTAGAATGTATGACGGTTTCACGGCGAGTTTAT
>JANWXL010000527.1 GCA_025055265.1 Roseiflexus sp. | reverse complement strand
TCACCCGCGCTCCCAGGAGCAGCATGAACGACTCTCGGTTCTCAGTTCTCGGTTCTCAGTTCTTGGTTCTCTCATGAAACGCGCCCTCCTCAACACCATCATCGTCGCAACCGGATACCTGGCGAGCCGGGTGCTTGGTCTGGCGCGCGATGTGCTGATTTCGCACCAGTTCGGCACCAGTGCCGAACTCGCAGCATTCCGCGCGTCGTTCGGCATTCTCGACCTAATCTACCTCGTGGTTGCTGGAGGCGCGCTGGGTTCGGCGTTTATCCCGGTGTTTTCAGAAGCGCTCGAACAGCGGCGCGATGCCTGGCGACTGGCATCTGCCGTGCTGAACCTGACCCTGCTGGCGCTGACAGTGGCGTGTACGCTCGTCTGGATCCTTGCCGCACCGCTGGTGGCGCTGACCGTCGGGCGCGGGTTGAATGAGGCGGAACGCGCGCTCACAGTCGATGTGCTGCGCCTGATGCTGATCCAGCCATTCCTGCTCGGCGTCGGCGGTCTCGCCAAGGCAACGCTCGAGTCGTTCAATCGGTTTACACTGCCCGCCATCGGCTCGAACCTGTACAACCTGGGGATCATCGGCGGCGCGCTGCTCGGACCCTGGCTTGGCGTCTATGGGCTGGTTTGGGGCGTCAACGTCGGCGCAGCGCTCTTCGTGCTCGTCCAGTTGCCAGGGTTGCGCGCCATCGGAGCGACGTATCGGATCAGAGACAAGCCGGATGCTCCTGGTGAGGGCGCACAGCCGTGCGCTCCTGGTGAGGGCGCACAGCCGTGCGCCCCTACGAAGGCTGACTCAACATATGGGGAGGGGCGAGAGCCTGGCGGCGCTCGCACAGACTCCTTGCCCTTCCTGAACCTGTTCTACGCCGAAGGCGTCGGGCGGATGCTGCGGTTGCTCGGACCGCGCATCTTCGGACAATCCGCCTGGCAGATCAACATGATCGCCATCGTCAGCCTGGCGTCGACGCTGGGCAGCGCGGCGCTGGCAGCAAACGCCTATGCGCTGCAGTTGATGATGCTGCCGCACGGGCTGATCGCGTTGAGCCTGGCAACCGTCCTCTTCCCTGAGATGGCGCGCCAGTATGCTGCCGGCGACCGCGCAACGCTCCGTGCAACGGCGCTTGGCGGGGTGCGCGCCGTGTTGTTCCTGGCACTGCCCGCGTCGGCGGTTCTTGGCGTGCTGGCGCTCCCGGTGCTGCGCGCCCTCTTCCAGCGCGGCGCGTTCGACGCGACGTCAGCGGCGCTGACCACCGAGGCGCTGTCAGCGTATGCGCTGGGGCTTGCCGGATTTGCCGCCGCCGAGATCGTTGTGCGCGCCTTCTTTGCCATGCAGGACACCCGCACGCCGGTGATCGTCGGCATCGCGGCAGTGGCGCTCAACATCAGCCTGGGATGGTCGTTTCTGCGCCTGGGGATGGGGTTGAGCGGGCTGGGGCTGGCGTTCAGCCTGGCAAACCTGTTTGAAGCCGTCCTGCTCCTCGCACTGCTCGGACGGCGGTTGGGCGGACTGGAGCGCGACTTCCTCCGCGCTACCGGCGCCATGATCCTGGCGACCCTGGTGTGCGTATTCACCCTCGCTCTCCTGCATCGTGCCTCATTTGCGGCATTGCCCCCCGTCGCTCCTGGCGACACCTATCGCTGGCCCGGCGACTTTCTACCGCTGCTGGCGTGGCTGGCTGGCGCAGCGACTGCTGGCGTCCTGGCATATGCCGGGGTCGCCGCTCTGTTCCGGGTGCCTGAACTTGGCGCCACCATCGCGCGCGGGCAGCGCGTGCTGATGCGGGTGCGGCTCAGGCTCTCCTGAACTCTTGTTCCTGGTTCTCAGTTCTCGGTTCTTGGTGACCACATCCACCGAAGCGTCTTCCAGCGCCGAGAGATCCTCCGCCGGGGCGAGCAGGAACCGACAGCGATCCAGCAGCCCCATCTCCTGTACCGGGGACTGCGCGTGATTGAGTAAATCCTGGGAAATGTCACTGAAGATCACCGTTCCGCTGGCAATCCGTTCCAGCGCGCCGAAGGCGATCAACCCATCGCCGCAGCCGACGTCGAGCACCGTATCGCCTTCGGCGAGGCGCGCGTTATCCAGCACCTTATCCCGCACGGGCCGCAAAAAATCCAGAACTGACTGCATCCGCTGCGCATCGCCGCCAAAACGCCGGTGCAACAGCCACTCACTCCACATATCGCGGCCCACCGACGCCTCCTGATGCAGACGGATGGCGAGGAAAAGGGGTTTGAAGGCTGCCTATTGCGACATGGACAGTAAAAATCTGAAGGTCCTCCTAACCCCTAACCCCTAACCCTTAACCCCTACTCACGACACAATCCCGCTCGCCACAAGCAGTTCAGCGTTGAGAATAGCGCCGCCAGCCGCACCGCGGATGGTGTTGTGCGACAACGCAACCATGCGCAGGTCTAGCACCGGGCAGGCGCGCACTCTTCCGACACTGGCGCTCATCCCGCGCCCGGCATCGCGGTCGCGTCGCGGTTGCGGACGGTCGCCGTTGCGGTGAACGATCAGGGCGCGCTCCGGCGACGTGGGCAGGTGGCGCACAATCTCAGGCGGTGTGAACGCTTCCAGGACGGCAAGCGCCTCTTCCGGCGACGGTTTCTGCGCGAAGGATGCGGCAATCAGCGCCGTATGACCATCCAGGATCGGCACGCGCGTCACCTGCGCGCTGATGGCGATCTGCGCCTCGACGACCTGACCATCCACGACCTTCCCCAGCAGCTTGCGCGGCTCCGTCTCGATCTTGGCTTCCTCGCCGCCATCAGCAATGTTTGGGATGATGTTGTCAATTATGTCAAGTGATGCCACACCTGGATACCCGGCGCCGGAGACCGCCTGTAGCGTGCTGATATGCGCCTTTTGCAGACCAAACGCATCGTGGAGCGGTTTGAGCGGCATCACCGCACTGATCGTCGCACAGTTCGGGTTGGTCACCAGGCACCCTTTCCAGCCGCGTTGCGCGCGCTGACGCTCGATCAGCGCCAGTTGATCAGGGTTGACTTCCGGGATGATCAGCGGCACATCGGCGACAGCGCGGTACGCGGAGGCATTCGAGCAGACAGCGGTGCGTTCCGCCCAGCGCGGCTCCATCTCGCGCGCCACGTCCGTCGGCAATGCCGAGAGCGCAATAGCCACATCGGCAACCTCCTCAGTCGGCTGCACGATCATCTTCGCCGCCCGCTCCGGGATGGGCGTGTCGAGGATCCAGCGCACCAGTTCACCGTAGGGACGCCCAATCGTCCGGTCTGAACCGGTGAGAACCGCGATCTCGAACCAGGGATGGTTCTCCAGCAACTGCACCATCCTCTGACCGACGGCGCCGGTGGCGCCGAGAATGGCGACCGGGATTCGTTTGCCTGTCATGTGTCTCTCCTTCGCTTACAACCTACAATCACGTTTCTCGGCATATATGAGAGTCTTGCGACACCTGTCGGGTTGCTGAACCTGGCGGTCACCTCGCGCCCCGACCCTGCCCCCTGGCGGCGGGCGCATCTCGCGCGGCTGCCCCCAACCCCAGGTGACCGTCCACGCTGGTCGTGCTCACAACCACATCCGGGCGCCCACAGGGGGG
>JANWXL010000524.1 GCA_025055265.1 Roseiflexus sp. | reverse complement strand
GTGGTACGGCGATTATTGACTCGGCGCCGGGTGGCGGCAGCCCTGGCGTGCGGCGATTTGGCGGCTCGCCCGCCGGTCCCGTGTACGTTACCGACACGCCGTTCGGCGGCGCACCCTCGTCGCCCACGCCGACGCGCAGCGTCACCCCATCGTCCACGCCAACGCGCAGCGCCATCCCATCGTCTACGCCGACGCGCAGCGCCACCCCATCGCCTACGCCGACGCGCAGCGCCATCCCATCGCCTACGCCGACGCGCAGCGCCACCCCATCGCCTACGCCGACGCGCAGCGCCACCCCATCGCCTACGCCGACGCGCAGCGCCACCCCATCGCCTACGCCGACGCGCAGCGCCACCCCATCGTCTACGCCGACGCGCAGCGCCACCCCGACTTCTGCAGTGACGCCTTCTGCGACATTGACGCCAACCGCAACCCTAACGACGACTCCCACAGTCACATCTGCTCCCACAGGCGTCAGTACACCAACGTGGACTGCGAGTCCAACCGTGATGCCCGTCATTGGTCTCCCTCCGTCGACGCCGCACGCCTTTCTGCCGCTTGTTCTGAAACCGTAGACATTCCTCGACACTGGCCACAGGTGACGGTCATCTTCGCCAGAAGTCGCTGGTGCAGGTTCGTCCCGGCGCCGGAGCGGGCATCCGGTCACCGCGCCATCCGTCCTGGCGATGAGCGTCGCCTGCGCTAAGCTTGCAGAAACGTCATTCTCTCCCCTGCCTCGTTTACATACATGTAACGATGCTCTGCTACGATACCCGTAGTTGAAAAGTGCAGGCATCGGATGCACGCCTATCCGAATGCTGGAGGAGTAGTGATGACAACCCTCTCTACCGCTGACCGCAATGCAGTTCTTGCTCTGATCACTGAGAGACTGCGCGATCTCTATGAGCAGAATGGTGTCACGACCGACAGTGAACCGGACGAGGGCACATATCTGATCGGGCGGCGCGCTCTGCTGGACTCGCTGGGTCTGGTGACGCTGATTGTCGACCTGGAGCAAAAGATCGAAGAGACCTTCGATGTTACGCTTACGCTGGCGAATGAGCGTGCCATGTCGCAGAAGAACAGCCCGTTTCTGACAGTCGGTTCCCTGGCAGATTACATTTGTGCGCTAATCAATGAACAGCGCAATGCCTGAGTACGAACGGTATGACTGCTGATCAACAGGTTGTCCTGATCACCGGCGCGCGGAAGGGCATCGGGCGTTTTCTGGCGGAACGATTCGTCCGCAACGGCGCACTGGTTGAGGGGTGCAGCCGTGAGGCGCCTGACTGGTCGCTGGAGGGGTACACCCACCATCTGGCGGATGTGGCGGATGAGTCGCAGGTCAAAGCCATGATGACCTCGATTGCGCGGCGTCACGGTCGGCTTGATATTGTCATCAACAACGCGGGCGTTGCAGCGATGAACCACTCACTCCTCACGCCGACTGCGTCGCTGGATCGCATCTTTGACACCAATGTGCGCGGCACATTTCTGGTGTGCCGCGAGGCGGCGCGGTTGATGCAGCGGCGGCGGTTCGGTCGGATTGTCAACCTGAGCACCGTCGCCGTGCCGTTGCGCCTGGAGGGTGAGGCTCTGTACGCCGCGTCGAAGAGCGCCGTTGAGACCCTCACGCGCATCCTGGCGCGCGAGTTTGGTCCGTTTGGCATTACGGTCAACGCTGTCGGTCCGACGCCGATTGAAACCGATCTCATTCGTGGGGTTCCGCCCGAAAAGATCCAGAAGATCGTTGATAGCCTGGCGATTCGGCGGTTGGGTCGGTTCGAGGACGTGGCAAATGTCATCGACTTTTTTGTGCGCCCTGAGAGCGACTATGTCACTGGTCAGGTCATCTACCTCGGCGGCGTTTCCTGAAGCGCCGTGTTTCATTCAAGGAGACGCATATGGCTATTGAATGGCTGATCGAGCGTATGGAACAATCGCGCGACGCCGCAGCCGTCGTCTGGCAGGGTGCGTCGGTCTCCTACGGCGACCTGATTGACCGTGTGGCGCGCTGGCGCACGGTGCTTGATGAGGCTGGCATCGCTGAAGGTCAGGTCGTGAGCATCGAGGGTGACTACTCGCCCGGCGCGATTTCGCTCCTGCTGGCGCTGATTGCACGCAATGCGATTGTCGTGCCGCTGACCGCGTCGGTTGCAATGCACCGCGACGAGTTTCTGACCATCGCCGAGGTGCAGGCGGTCATCAGTTTCGACGCCAGCGACGGCTGGCGGATTGAACGCCGCGACATTCCGGTAACGCATGAGTTGACCCGGACCCTCATCGCGCGCGGGCATCCCGGTCTGGTGCTGTTTTCATCCGGTTCGACCGGCAAGAGCAAGGCGGCGTTGCATGACTTCGTGCCGCTGCTAGAGAAATTCAAGGTTCCGCGCCATCGCCAGGTGACGCTGACCTTCCTACTGCTCGACCACATCGGCGGGATCAACACGCTGTTCTATACGCTCTCCAACGGCGGAACCGCTGTCTCAGTGCGCAGCCGCGACCCAGACGAGGTCTGCGCTGCTATCGAACGGTACCGCGTCGAACTGCTGCCAACCTCGCCAACCTTTCTCAACCTCATTCTCATGTCGGAAGCGTATCGGCGCTACGATCTCTCTTCGCTGAAACTGATCACCTATGGCACCGAGGTGATGCCCGAAACGACGCTCCAGCGCGTCCGTGAGGCGTTCCCTCACGTGCGGCTCCAGCAAACCTACGGTCTCTCTGAACTCGGCATCCTCCGCTCGAAGTCGCGCGATGACGGTTCGCTGTGGGTCAAAGTCGGCGGCGAAGGGTTTGAGACCAAGGTGGTGGATGGCGTGCTCTACGTGCGCGCAAAGTCGGCGATGCTCGGCTATCTCAACGCGCCAAGCCCGTTCGACGAAGAAGGGTGGATGAACACCCAGGACATGGTCGAAGTCGATGGCGAGTACATTCGCATTCTAGGGCGGCGCACCGAAATCATCAACGTCGGCGGGCAGAAAGTCTATCCGGCGGAGGTCGAGAGCGTGCTCATGCAACTGCCCAACGTGCGCGATGCAACCGTTTACGGCGAGAAGAACCCGATTACGGGGCAGGTTGTGGCAGCGCGGTTGAACCTGATCGAACCGGAAGATCTTGACTCGCTCAAGAAACGGGTGCGCTCCTGGTGCCGCGAACGCCTGGCGCCGTATAAGGTGCCGGTCAAAATCACCATTGCTGACGG
>JANWXL010000503.1 GCA_025055265.1 Roseiflexus sp. | reverse complement strand
CAATGTTGTTGCGCTCACCGGCGCAGGCATCAGCACACCGTCCGGCATCCCCGATTTTCGCGGTCCTGAAGGCGCATGGAAACAGGTCGATCCCTCGGAAGTCGCGTCGTTACAGAATTTCTTACGCAACCCGCGCGTCTTCTACGACTGGTTCCGCCCTCTGCTCGACCGGGTGCTGTCCGCAGCGCCAAATGCGGCGCATTATGCGCTGGCAGCGCTCGAACGCCAGAAAGTGCTCAAGGCGATTATCACGCAGAACTTCGACGGGCTGCATCAGCGCGCCGGGTCGCGCGAAGTCTACGAACTGCACGGGCACCTGCGCACTGCCACCTGCCTGGAGTGTGAGCGTCAGATACCCACCCACGTCCTGCTCCCCAAAATCCGCCGCGGTGAGCCGCCGCGGTGCAGTTGCGGCCACCCGCTTAAACCGGACGTGGTGCTGTTCGACGAGATGTTGCCGCGCGGGTTGTACTGGCTGGCGCGGCGCGCGGTCGAGCACGCCGACGTCATCATTGTCGCCGGAACCTCGCTGGAAGTCTTCCCCGTCAACGAGTTGCCCGCCATCGGCTTGCGCCACGGCGCGAAATTGATTATCATCAATACCGGTCCGACCCATATGGACGGGCGTGCCGAGGCGGTGATCCGCGATAATGTTGCGGTGGCGCTGCCGCAGCTCGTTGAGCAGGCGCTCGGTGTGCCCATTCTCGAATGAACACGCTAGCAAGGAGTTGTGTGTGACAACCATGGATCTGGAGGTCCTGCGGACGCGCTTTGAAAGCGTTCGCGGGCGTCTTTGACTCGCCCGAAAAACGCCAGGAAATTGCAGCGCTCGAAGAACGCGCCGCTGACCCGAACCTGTGGAATGATCCCCGTGAGGCGCAGGAGGTCATGCAGCGCCTGACGCGCCTGAAAGCGGAGGTCGAGCGGATCGAGGCGCTCGACCGGCAGTTGACGGCGCTTGCTGATCTGATCGACCTTGCCGCTGCCGAGGGAGACGACTCGCTCCAGGCGGACATCGCCGCCGAACTCAAGCGCACCAGCAAAGAGATCGAAGATCTGGAGATTGAGGTATTGCTCAACGGTCCCTACGACGACCGTGACGCCTTCCTTTCGATCAAAGCCGGCACGGGCGGAACAGATGCGCAGGATTGGGCGGAGATGCTGCTGCGCATGTACATGCGCTGGGGCGAACGGCGTGGCTTCCAGGTGGCGCTGATCGACAAGAGCGAGGGCGAAGAGGCGGGGATCAAGAGCGCAACGATTGAATTGCGCGGACCCTACGCCTACGGCAACGCAAAAGCGGAAGCAGGCGTCCATCGCCTGATCCGCCTCTCGCCGTTCAATGCTGGCAATGCACGCCAGACGTCGTTTGCGCTGGTCGAAGTGTTGCCTGAAGTGGACGACGCGCCGGAAGTTGTCATTCGGCCGGAGGATATCCGCATTGATGTCTTCCGCTCGTCCGGTCATGGCGGGCAGGGGGTGAATACGACCGACTCGGCGGTGCGCATCATCTACAAGCCGGGCACGCCGGAGCAGATTATTGTCACCTGTCAGAACGAGCGTTCCCAGTTGCAGAACCGCGAAACCGCCATGCGCGTGTTACGCGCGCGCCTGCTTGAGCGTGAGTTGCAGCGCAAACGCGAGGAGCGCGCCCGCCTGCGCGGTGAGTATCGCCAGGCGGATTTCGGCAATCAGATGCGCACCTACTACCTGCACCCCTACACCCTGGTGAAAGATCATCGCACCGATTATGAAACCAGCGACGTGCAGGCAGTGCTTGACGGCGACCTCGATCCGTTCATTGAGGCGTATCTGCGGTCGAAAATCGGGCGTGAGGCATAACGTTATTCCCGCACCAGATCGACGACGCACACCTCGCACGGGTCGCCGCGCTCGACATTGTCGTTGCTGCCTATCAACCTGTCGTTCGTCAGGTAACGCGGGAGATACTCGACCGTGGTTGTGCCGTCGACATGGTCGATGTCGGTCAGACGGAGCGCCATAAAGTATTGGATAACACGTTGTGATGGCGACTCGGGGGGCGCTACCAGCACCGGCACGATGATCACCTGATTAAGGCGCGCATCGAGAAACCCGCCGCTCAACATTGCTGCGTTCAAGGAGCTGTTTGGCGGCGCGACGCCGATCAGATCCATCGCCAGCGCCGTCAGGTCGCCATCACCAGCGATGCGGGTGTTCACCTGACGGTGCGCCCCAAAACACCACCACGACTTGAGCGTATCGGTTGGTGTGGATGGGCAACTCGCGCCCGGTCCAGACGACGGCGGCGTGGTCGAACCCATACGCAACGCTACTGCGCGAACCTCCTGGCGTTTCACGAAGGTGTTTGGGTTGACCCGGGGTGGATGGTCTTCAGGGCGATCAGGATGTGGATTTAGCCCGTTGTATATTGTTTCGTTGCGTTCTTCGATACGGCCGCTCAAATCGATCAAGGTGCTGGATCGGCTGCATAAGAACCGTGCCGCGTTCGGCAGCAACCCTTCGAAGCCGGCCGTTGTTGCCGCGACTCGATCAACGCGGGCGATCTCTGGTTCGCCAGCCAGGCGATTGATCCATTCCTGATCCAGTCGCTCTGGCGCAGTGACGACGTGGATGCGAGAATTGACAACTACGGTCGATGTTCCTTCTACTCACCGTTGCACTGCAACGGCGCTACGTTTTCTGCCTGTAACCTTCCCGCTGCTCCCCTCTCGCCTCTTGCATCTTTGCTGTCAGCAAATGGGGAAGCGAATAAACGAATGGGACGAATGCAAAGCAGCGCAATCGCTGGCGTTTTGGTTTCGCCTTCGCGCGGCTCCGAGCGCAGCACCTTGAGCACCTGCACGTTCTGAAGCGTTAGCGCGGTTGTTGGCGTTGACGGTCGATCGGGCGCAGGCGCTGCAGAGCCGTTGAGCAGCGTGTTCAACGTCAGATAAAGGTCGACGCGGTCGCCGTCCTCGACTCAGATTGCTCTGTCCAAGAAGATCGACGATCGGCAAAGCGAAGAGCACATAGCCGGGCGGCATTTCCTGGCTGGTTGACTGAGCGGATTACGACAACATCGTCTGGATCAAACTGATCATCTGCTCGATGTCGAAGGGTTTTTGGATGATCACTGCTCCTTCGGCTTCAAGGTCGGCAAACCAGGGTTTTCTACTCAATGCAGTAATCACGAAAATCGGAATGCCATCTTCTTGAAGCTGATCCTTCATATGCC
>JANWXL010000459.1 GCA_025055265.1 Roseiflexus sp. | reverse complement strand
TGCCGGACCGCCGCATATCGGCGCAGAATTTTGCGCAGGGCAGCCAGGTCTTGCGAACGTAGCATCACTGTGGTCATCGATCACTCCCATGAAAAGCTCTGGATATGCGCCGCCATCGCGCTGAGCCTGGGAGCGTATTCTTGAACAATGCCGCGATAGATGCGACGCGCCAGCCCTTCGTCGTATGTGTGACTCGTCAGATTGTGATCCTCGAGCATACGCAACCAGATGTCAGCCTCCTCCAGCGTTGCAATCAGTCCCTCAGCAAACGCCTTTCTAATCGTGCTGCGTGGACTGTTGCATTCATGTCCCTGATGTTCCAGAAAGAGCTTGAGCGTCTTCCAGACGACTTCGAATGTACACTCGAAGCGCTTGATCGTCGCATCGCGCGCTATGTCGGTTTCAGGTTGAGACACTGCCTCAGCCAGGGCGATTGGCAGCATCTCGCACCTGCCTCTGACGCTCAAGAAAACGTTCCTTGCTCATGCCTGCACCAGCCCGATGGTCGCCCTGACGCTGCGTTGTCGCCAACACACTTTCGGATTCAACCATATTATATCCTGCTTACAACCTTCGGGTGGTTCGCTTTTGCGAAGTGCAAAATGCGGGAAGATGGGAAGACGCGAAAACATGTGAAAGGTGCGAAAGATCCCTGCTCCCCGCTCTCTGCTCCCTGACCCATTCCCGGTTCTCGGTTCTCATACTGATGGGCGGTCATTGCGTACAATACTGCGATACACGTCACACGTTTTCCAGGCGAACCGAGTGCTTGACCCTCTTGTACGACTGAGCGCCATTGAGTATCAGTTCTTGGTTCTTGGTTCTCGGTTCTTGGTTCTCATCCCCCGCTTGTACATTTCCGAACAAACTTGACATAGTTTGTCTGCATTGACTATAATTTGATCACATCCTTCTCTCCGCACCGCCTCCGAAACGTCGCACAGACATCCAGGCGATACGGTTGCGCATGACATCATGCGCCGATCACAAGGAGGTCTCCCATGAACATTGAGACGAGCGTGAACGGATTGGCCGTCGGAACCCGGCCCGGCATGCGGGTCGAGTTGAGTGGGGCGTTTGCCGGGTTGATCGGTGGGGTGATGATGGCAATCGTTGGCGCAGCGCTGGCTATTGCCATTGGCGATGACCTCTGGAAAGCGCCGAAACTGATCGCCACCTTCGTGGTTAGCCCTGATACGGTAGCGACGCCGGGTTTCCTGGCTGGTCCGGTCGTGATTGGCAGCCTGATCCATCTGGCGCTCTCCACACTGTTTGGGATCGGCTTCGGTATTCTGACAACACGTATCTGGAACATGCCGCTCAGCTACGGCGCGCCGATGGTGCTGGGCTTTGTGTACGGACTGGCAATCTGGCTGATCGCCTACTTCATCGTGCTGCCGATCGTCAATCCGCTGGTGCTCGAAATCTACGCCCCGGCATTCCTGATCCAGAACCTGACATATGGGCTTACGACCGGGCTGGCGTATGGAGTCCTGCGCTCCCTGTCGGGTGTCGGGCAATCCGGGAATGAGCGTGATGAGCGTGGTGAGCGGCGCCGGGCGATAGGGGCATAGGCAAGAGGCGAGAGGCGAGAGGCAAAGGGTGAGCGGCGAGGGGCAGGGGGTGAACGTTACAGGTGCGAAGGCAGCGCGTTGAACGTCCTAACCCCCTAACCCCTAACCCCTAACCCCTAACCCCTAACCCCTAACCCCTAACCCCCAACCCCTGTGCTCACAGAACTGCTGTCTCAACATCCATCTCCCCGCTCGTGATAATTCTCACGTGAAGCGCGCCACAAACCCGTCGAATGACGGGGAAGGCTCCTCTCAATGGTGAGGCGTGATCTCGACTTCTGGACATGCACAGGTTTTGCCCAACCTGCTATACTTTTGGCCAACCTCTGTGCACGATTTCTCCGTAAATGACTGCAGCACTATCTTCTGGCCGGAAATCGTAGCATCTGGCAATTCATGGAACTAAGGAGGAGCGCAATGAGCACGCAGTCGCGCGTCAGTCGTTCAGCAGCATCGCAGGTGGTTCGCGCATCAGCAACGCCGCTGTTGACAAAGATCGAAGTTGGAGGCGCAGTTGCTGGTCTGGTTGGCGGCGTAACGATGGCAGTTGTCGGGGCTATTCTGGCGATCGCGATGGGCGCCGATCTGTGGAAGGCAGCGAAGCTCATTTCGACGTTTGTGCTGGGGTTGGGTGCGACTGCAGGTGAAGGCTTCGTTGCGGTTCCGGTCATTGTCGGCAGCCTTATCCATCTGTCGTTCTCAGCGATCTTCGGCGCTCTGTACGGCACTCTGTCCTGCCGCATCTGGAAGATGCCGCTCGACTACGGTGCGCCGGTCGTGTTCGGCTTTGTGTACGGTCTGGCGATCTGGTTGATCGCTTACTTCATTGTCCTGCCGGTTGTCAATCCGCTGCTGCTCGAAATCTACGCTCCTTCCTTCCTGATCCAGAATATGGTCTATGGGATGATCCTGGGCATGGTCTACGCGGCCGTGCGCTCCGCTCCCTACATCCACTTTGAGAAGCGCTCTTCTGCACAGGCGTAGCGATTACCAAATGAAAGCTGCGAAGCGACTGGAACGATGGTTCCAGTCGCGTTTTGTTTTGCATGCCTCTCAGTTGCTGGACTTTTGCATTGTTGTCAAGTTCGCTGCTATACTGTTCCTCACTCCATATCTTCCACATAAGGAAGACGCGCTGTCATCAACAGAGTTCATATATTGTCTGATACCAGTTGTCGGAGTATGATGTTCTTTACGCACCCGGCAGGCACTGGCGCCTGGGTGATCGTAACCGACTTTCCGATCGAACTCCAGTTCTGGGGATATAAGGGAATGCCTCCTCTTCGCCCTTGGCGCAGTGAACAGCGCGCCGCTGACGGCGACGGAGAACCTCGCTCTGCGCAACCGCGCCGCTACATGGGCAATGTGGTCCGCCACTGATAGCTGGACTGCGCAGGCGGTGCAGTGGCGCGCAGCGGGAAGCGGTGCGAGTCACGTGTACGCCGTGCAGACGGGCGATGCGCAGATGACCCGCGACAAGTTGCTGCAGATCGTCGAGCGCCTGGCGCCAGTAACCTCGACCGATGCACGGTAGACTTTCTGCAAGACGGCGCGCGCTGTCACCAGAGGGTTTCTCACACCAAACCGTCTCAATCCATGCGGATTCGTGTTCCATCACGCACCCTCGCCGAGTTGCTGCGACTCTGTTCAATTGCTGCCATAATTGCGCTCTGCAGGTTGCGATAGGTCTGCACGCGCAGATCGGCAATTCCCTGCTGCACCATGAGATGCGCCGTCGTCGCTGAGATGCCTGCCAGCATTGGCGTTGCCCCGATCAGCGCGGCTGCCTGCATGGCGCGTGTCAGAATGACGACGACAGACTTATCGACCATAGCAATGCCGGTGATGTCTAGAATGGCAACCCGCGCGCGCCGTTCGGCGATCCCGCGTAATAGCGCATCGAGGATCGCCTGGCCACGTTCGGTATCTACGTGCCCGACAATCGGCATCACCACCACCCCTTCCCATACTGGCAGCAGGGGCGTTGAGAGCTGCTGCACTGTCTCGAATAACCGGCGCTGCGCCTGAATATTCTGTTCAAGATCGGCATTGCGCGCCGCGAGCGCCTTCTGCTGCGCGAGAATATTTTCCGCCATACGGTTGAAATTCTGCTGCAACAGACCGATCTCATCGCGCCGCGTCACCGGGATTCGCTGTGATAGATCGCCCGCGCTGATCGCTTCACTCATGTGCGCAAGGCTCAGGATCGGGCGAGTGATTGTCTGAACAATGCTGACGCTTCCCGCCGTAGCCGCAATCGCAGTCAAAGCCATCAGTCCCGCGATGATTTGCAGATTCTGCACGAACGGCTGATACACCTCATCGAGCGGCTGATCGACAGCAATGCGCAGAGCGTTGTCGCCCAGCGTGAAGTCGCGCAGAGTCATCAAGACCGGTTCGCCGCCTGCTCCCGTCAGGACCTGTGGCTCGCCCGCAATGGCGGACAGCGCCACTGTTCGCCCAATCAGGTCGCGATTGCGGTGGGCGATCACGCGCCCCTCCCGGTCAAAGAGCGTGACTGAGCCGCTAGCCCCAACCGGTATGTTGACCACCTGCTCGATCACCCGACTCATGCGCACGTCGGCGAACAGGATGCCTGTGGTCGTTGCATCGCCAGGAAACCGGTATGGCAGCGCAACCGGCAACAAGAGTTCTCCGTTGATCGGGTTCGATTGGATCTCGCCAAAGACTGGTCGCTCCGCCCCTACTGTCGTCGTGAATAGCGGATCGGATGCGCGGTTTGCCAGTTGAGCAGGAGGGACAGCGCCAAGCCGCGAGATGTTCATTTGCTCTACGCCAGCCATATCCACGATGGCAAGACGGTCGAACAGGTTGCGTTCAAAGATTGCCTGCGCCAGCAATGCACGTTGCTGTTCCGTTGAGCCATTCACAAAACCGGGTGAGCGCACCAGAATAGTCGCTTCCTGAAGCGCCTCTTCGACAAAGTTTGTCAGGAGCGCCTCGGCGCGTTCGGCGATTTCGTGCTGGACACTTAACGCCTGCTGGGTTTGCAGGTCTCTACTGATCCATGAAAGGACACCCCCAACGATGAGCATGGGCAACAGTGCAAAGAGAAGCAGAATACTTAACCATACGACTCGAATGCTGCGCATTGCTACTGCCCTCCATATTTTTGCCACATGGCGTCAGCATTTGCGCTGGTTACTTCTTCGGTACCGAGAATGACTTCGCGAGGCGGCGTTTCACGCTGTTCCAGAATGCGAATCGCCCATTCGATAGCTTCCGCCCCGCCGGTCGGGTACACGTAGGTCACATCAAGTTTCCCCTGCCGCACCGCCTGAATGCCGCCATCGGGAGTTGGAAGAGCGTCAATGCCGATGAAAAGAAGCGCGTCTGTGTCGCGCCCCTGATCTTGCGCCACCCTGAAGGACGCTATCGCCATTGGGTCGTTATGGGCATAGACCACATCAACTGTCGGGTTGGCATCGAACATCACGCGCGATAGCGTTTCTGCCCGTCCTGCGAGCCAGTCGGCATTCTGACTGGCGATAATCTGCACGTCCGGATTGCTGGCGATACCTTCGCGGAAGCCGTCGCCGCGTTCCTGCGCAGGAGTGGAGCCTTCCAGCCCACGCAGTTCGATCACACGGCACGGTGATCGTTGTTGCTCACGGCACCAGCGTGCAGTGTATTCTCCCGCCTTCCGACCGATCAGGCGGTTGTCAGCGCCAATCCACACGGTGTACTGGTCGCCCCGCACTTTGCGATCCAGAACAATGACCGGGATGCCCTGCTGGTATGCTTTTGCGACGACGCTGGTGAGCGGAGTGGCTTCATTGGGCGAAATGATCAGGAGATCGATGCCTTTGCTCAGAAAGGCTTCAACGTCAGCGACTTGCTGTGCGTTGTTCTGGCGTGCATCGGTGAACTCGATCTGGATTTGAGGGTAGCGAGCGGCAGCAGCGGCGATCTGTTCATTCATCGCCTGACGCCATGGCTCAGCATTGTTCGCCTGAGACATCCCAATGCGCCACTGACGTGGAGCATTGTTGCCGGTCGGTGCGGAGGTTGGTGCGGTGCAGGCTGCGAGCGCGACAATAAGCACGAGCGAAAAGAAAGCAATACGTCGCGAGGTTAAGATGAGCATACGAACCTCCTGTTGACTAGGCGTCCTTAGGTGAGCCATCGGGCAGGGCTTTTACGCTGTCGGGTATGCGCGGTTCAGAACACTGCACGACTTCGGCGCATCCTGTTTGAGAGCGTCACTGCGTAGAAGCGGAATAGATAATCGTTGAACCTGGATTAGCGATCACGAGGTCGCTTTCATCGCGCGAAGCAGTGTGCCTGACATTCGAGGAACATGGAGGTGCGCAGCGGTGACTCCAGCGGGCCGAGGCTAGAAGCGCTTCGCGCTTATTGTATACATAATCGCTCCCTTTGCAAGTTGGGTGCGAAGACGGGGTGCGAGCGTGATTTGTCAGGTGATTTGTCGGGAGCCGCCGCATCGCTGCGGGCTGATGAGCATTGAGAAAATGGTCCAGTATGTTCGGACGCTGTAGGCTGATGAAGATCAAGAAAATAGTCCGGTATTACCGGGATGCTGTGGGCTGATGAACATTAAGAATTGAATCCGGTATACGGTGCCGCCCGTGCCCTGAGCCTGTCGAAGGGCGGGCGGCGGCGTGCCTCCTTCGACAGGCTCAGGGGGCGCGCCGCTGGTGGTATACCCAAATAAATACTTAATCTTCATAAGCTCTGCCTGAGGACACGAAAGCCCCTGCGGGGCTTCCGCGTCCTGAGCGAGGGCTTATTGGTCTGTAAAGCAAGTTTTCCGGTAATTTATCGGCTCAGTGCAGCGAAACCATCCCGCGTCCTGATGCCGTATGACCTTCGCCGCGCTCAAGGTCGCAAAAAGTCAGAAAACTTCGTTTACGGACTACTTATGGT
>JANWXL010000293.1 GCA_025055265.1 Roseiflexus sp. | reverse complement strand
CCGGTCGTGCAGGCGCTGCGTTGCGTTCAGAAGCGCCGCCGCCTCTTGTGCGATCAGGGCATGTTCTCGTTGTTCGGCGGTGTTTTGAAGATCGTGGTAGGCGTCTTTTGCAATGTGCAGAGTCGCTGCCATTTCCGCAAGGCGCTCGAGCACTTCGGCGCCTTCTTCGTACTCTTCACGCTCACCGGTCTGCACATACGACTGTGACTCGGTCAGAAATTGCTGAAGCGCGAGATTGAAGGCTGCGACGGTCTGAACATCGTCGATGATTGCCTGGTTCAGATCATCGGCGACCTTCTGGATTTCGATCACGGTGAATATCAGATCAATCGCTAGAACAGCCAGAAAGATGAGATACCCTGCTGCGAGCGCGGCAGTTTTGCGGGTCAGACTCCACGACACTTTTGTTTCCTCCCAGGAGCGTACATGGCTGATTAATGGAAACGAAACTGAGACTCAACTGCGCCGCTGAAGAGTTGCGATCTCGCATTACATTGGGATCGCATTCACGTGACGTGCTTTGAGTATATAAAGCGGATAGCACCAGGGTGTTACCAATGCATATTTGACAGGAAGAGGCTCTTGTCCTACGCTATGGCTCGTTCACCTGCAACGGCATCTACGCTATGGCGCCAACCCAACGCTCACTCACAACCCGTCTCCTGGAGAGCGCCGCCGCGCTCACTGCCAGAACCTGGCCCCTGGCGGCGCGGTTGCTCCCTGAGCGCCTGGAGTTTGATGATACTCAGTCGATCTGGCACGCTGGAACGCCAGACTATCAACCGCGCCCGCCGCTCAGAGGCGTCGTCAGCGCCGATCTGGCGATTATCGGCGGCGGCTTCACCGGCGTCAGCACGGCATACCATGTTGCGCAGCGTTTTCCCCAGCATCGCATTGTGCTGCTCGAGGCCACCTCGCTGGCGAACGGCGCCAGCGGGCGCAACGGCGGCTTGGCGCTCAACTGGATCAACGGCATTGGCACAGAAGATCCCGAGCTGACCCGTAAGGTCTATGACCTGACGAGCGCCGGACTGGTCGCCATCCGAATGGTAATCGAGCGCCATCATCTGCCGGTGGACCGCCGCTTCGATGGCACATTGACGCTGCATACAAGCCCGGAGCGCGCTGAAGCGGCGCACGCGGAGGCGGAATATCTGCAAGGACTGGGAATTCCGGTTCGTTTTCTCCACTCCGGTGAGCTGCGATCACGCTTCGATGCGTGTGGCGTCTATGGAGCGACGCTCGAACCAGACACGGGACAGATCAATGGTGCGCAGTTCGTGCGCGGGCTGCGCCCGATCCTGGAGAATCGCGGCGTTGCCGTCTACGAGCAGACCCCGGTGCTCCGCATTCGGACCGGTCGCATCATTCGCCTGACGACGCCGCAGGGAGAGGTGCACGCGCCTGCGGTCGTGCTGGCAACCAATGGCTACACCAGCAAACTGGGATTATTCCGCGATGCGCTGTTTCCGCTCCATTCGAGCGTCTTCGCCACGGCGCCGTTGACCCCGGATCAGCAACAGAACCTGGGCTGGCGGGCATTCGCCGGGTTCGCCGATGATCTTGATCGCATTTCGTATGGAGCGCTGACGCGCACGGGGCATCTGGTGTTTGGCGGCGGCAGCAATCAGGCATACGCTTATCTGTTCAATAATCGCACGCGCCTGCCCCCAGAGAGCGCCTTTGCCCGGAGGTCACAGGAAGCCATTGCGCAGACGCTGGCGAGGTACTTTCCGTCTGCCTCGACTCTGCCAGTCGCCCGGCGGTGGAGCGGCGTGCTCGGTATCACGCTGAGTCGTCAACCGCTGTGGGGACGATGGGGCGAGGACAAAAACATCTACTACGCGCTGGGATACTCCGGGCACGGCATCACCCTTGCGAACCTTGCTGGCGAATTCATCGCCGATCTGTATAGCGGGGATGACAGCCGCTGGCGCTGGTTGCCGTTCTATCAGAGTCGCTACCCGCCGATACCGCCGGAGCCGTTCCGCTGGCTGGGGTATCAGGCGTTCACCCGGCTTACCGGGCGCTCGCCGCGGGTGTGACTCAGGGAATTGGCGTGAGCAACGAATGGGTCAACGAATAAACGAATGGGTCAACGAATAAACGAATGGCGGAGGCGAATAAACGAATGCGTGGCAACGAATAAACGAATGCGTCAGCGA
>JANWXL010000226.1 GCA_025055265.1 Roseiflexus sp. | reverse complement strand
ATTCCGACGACTCTCTATGGTCGGATCATTACTGGCGTCTACCGCATCCCCGCTGCCTATGTCAAAGTCTACGGCGTCTACACCAATACGGCGATGGTCGATGCCTATCGCGGCGCCGGTCGCCCTGAAGCGTCGTACCTGATCGAGCGCATGGTGGATCGCTTCGCCGCCGAGATCGGGATGGACCCGGCTGAGGTGCGGCGCAAGAATTTCATTCCGCCCGATGCCTTCCCTTACCACAATGGCTTAGGACTGCTGCCGTATGACAGCGGCAACTATGAAGCGGCGCTCAACAAGGCGCTTGAAATCGTCGGGTACGCCGATTTCCGCAAGCAGCAGGAAGAGGCGCGCAAGCAGGGCAGATACCTGGGGCTCGGCATCAGTTCGTATGTCGAAATCTGCGGCGTAGCGCCGAGTAAATGGATCGGTCTCCCCGGCGAAGGGTGGGGCGCTGGTCTGTGGGAGAGCGCCAATGTGCGCGTCCATCTGACCGGCAAGGTTGTGGTGACGACCGGGTCGCTGCCGCACGGTCAGGGTGTTGAGACCACTTTTGCGCAGATTGTCGCCGATGAACTCGGCGTGCCGTATGACGACGTGGTGATCGAGCACTCCGATACGGCAGGCACGCCGTTTGGCTACGGCACCTACGGATCGCGCTCGCTGGCGGTCGGCGGCACGGCGGTCTACCGCAGCGTGGCGAAGATCAAGGAGAAGGCGAAGAAAATCGCTGCGCATATGCTCGAAGCCAATCCCGACGACATGGTGTACGAAAACGGGCGCGTCTACGTCAAAGGTTCGCCCGACCGCGCCAAGACGCTGGCGGAGATTGCGCTGCAGGCGTCGGTGGCATACGATCTGCCAGAAGGCATGGAACCGTTCCTTGACGAGACCAGCTACTACGACCCGCCGAACTGCACCTTCCCCTTCGGCACGCACATCGCCATCGTCGAGGTGGACCCGGACACTGGCATCGTCGATCTGAAGCGCTACGTGGCGGTCGATGACTGCGGCAACGTCATCAATCCGATGATCGTCGACGGGCAGATCCACGGCGGCATCGCCCAGGGCATCGCGCAGGCGCTCTATGAGCGCGCCGTGTACGACGAGAACGGGCAACTGGTTACCGGCACGCTCATGGACTATGCCGTTCCCGCAGCGCATATGCTGCCGCCGTTCGAGACGGATCGCACCGTCACTCCCAGCCCAGTCAACCCGATGGGGGTGAAGGGGGCAGGCGAAGCAGGGACGATTGCCAGCGCGCAGGCGGTGATGAATGCGGTCATCGACGCGCTCTCGCCGTTTGGCGTCAAGCACATGCAGATGCCAGCAACGCCCGAGAACGTGTGGAAGGCGATCCGTTCGGCGCAGGCGGCTTCCTGACAGAGCAATCAACGGGAACCCGGCAGATAGTGCAGGCGCTGGCGGACGGGGGGCAGACTCCCTGTCCGCCAGTGAACGGAGTTCGCCACCAGTCTGTCCAGATCCGTCTCGATCCGTGCTCTATCACAAGCTGCGCTCGCAGGAGCGATCAAGATTGTTCAGCAGTCGGCCAGTCTCTCCAGGAGAATTGTCGCAGTGCGTCTGTACAACAGACGCTTACCTGGAATTGAGGAGCATCTCTCATGATACCGGCACCCTTTCAATATTATGCAGCCAAAACGGTCAACGAGGCGATCGGGTTGCTCCAGCAGCACGGCGAGGACGCCAAACTGCTGGCAGGCGGTCACTCGCTGCTGCCGGCGCTGAAACTGCGACTGGCGCAACCCGCTGTGCTGATCGATATCAGTCGCGTGT
>JANWXL010000188.1 GCA_025055265.1 Roseiflexus sp. | reverse complement strand
CGGGCTGGACCGTCCGCTAAGCCTGGCGTGGCTTTCGAGCGATGTGCTGCTGTTTGCGTTGCTGCTGGTTGCCAGTGTTATTGCGCACCTGTACGGGCTGGGGCGTATGGCGCTCCACCACGACGAGTCGATCCACGCCTGGATGAGCTGGAAGTTCTACACTGGCGCAGGCGGCTTTATCTGCTGGGGCGGGCGCATTTCGGCGACCTACTGTTACGACCCGGTGTATCACGGACCATCGCTCTATGTGCTGACCCTTTTCTCCTATTTTCTGTTTGGCGATGGGGACCTGCAGGCGCGCCTGCCGCAGGCGGCGGCTGGCATTGCGCTCGTCGCCTCTGCCTGGATGCTGCGCCCCTACCTGGGAACGCGCGGAGCGTTGCTGGCAGGCGTGCTGCTGGGATTCACCCCTACGCTCCTCTACTACACTCGCTTTGCCCGACACGATGGGTTGATGGTGCTGTGGACCCTCTGGATCGTCATCGGGTTTTTCCGCTACCTCGACACGGCGCAGCCGCGCTACCTGTACCTGCTGGCGGTCGGCGTCGCGCTGGCGCTGGCAACCCACGAACTCTACTATATTCTGGGATTCATCTTCGGCTGGTTCCTGATCATCCGGGTGCTGTACGAACTGCTGCCGCGCCGCACGATGACCATTGCGCTGGGGAGTATCGCTGGCGTCGCGGCGCTGGTTGAGTTGAGCATCATCACCGGGCTATGGTACGGGCGCCTGACGCCAACGCTGCGCGCCGACGGCATTTCGCTGCTCTTCTTCACTGTCGCCAGCGGCGGGCTGATCATGTCACGGGTGTGGGATCCGACGCCGGTATTTGTGCCGCGCTTCGTCGCGCTCTGGCAGGAGCAGCGCATAGCGCTCTGGACGGCGCTTGGCGTCCTTGCGTCGATCTTCGTTGTGCTCTACAGCGCATTCTTCGCCGACATGCGGAGCGTGTTCGACGGGTTGTACGCTGGTCTGGCGTACTGGCTCGGATCGCAGCAGGAATATGCGCGCGGCGATCAACCCTGGTACTACTACCTGATGCTGATGTCGCTCTACGAGCCGCTGGCATTCTTCGGCAGCCTGGCGGCGACCGTCTATCTGTTCACCCGCGGCGTGCGACTGCACCGCCAGGAGCGAACCGCGCAGGACCCAGCGGATGCGCCGTCAGACGACGGCGTCGAAACCACCAGAGTTGCGCCGGGCGAAGCGGAAACGCACCTGTCGTTCGTCGGGCGTCCGGCGACGGCGCTCTTTCCGCTGTTTCTGGCGTTCTGGTTTCTCTGTTCGTTTGTGGCATTCTCGTGGGCGGGCGAGAAGATGCCCTGGCTCAACTCGCATATCGCGCTGCCCGCCAATCTGCTGCTGGCGTGGACGCTGGCGCGGTTGGGCGCAAGCCTGAACCTGCGCACCCTTGATCGCCGCGCGTGGCTTGTGCCGCCAGCGCTCACGCTGCTGTTCATGGCGATTGCCGTCGCCTTCTGGCGTTTCGGGCAATCCGGCGCCGGGCAACAGGGGCAGACCAACCTGCTCCAGGGCGCACTGCTGCTTGTACTGGCAGGCGGATTGATCTACCTGATCGTCCGTGTCGGGCAATGGTCTGGCGTGCGGGCGACGCTGGCCCTCTGCGCCCTGACAGTTGCGGCGCTGGTGGGCGCGTATACGCTACGTGCAACCTGGCTGGTCGTCTACGATCATCCCGATACGCCGGTCGAGCCGATGGTTTACACCCAGAGCACACCCGACACGCCGCTGATCGTCGCGCAGATCCGCGATCTGGCGATCAGCCAGACGCGCAACGCGCGCAGTGTGAATGACCCGACCGGCGGGCTTTCGATGCCGGTGATCATGGATCGCGGCGACCCGGCACAGGACGGCGAGGGCAGCCTGGCATGGCCCTACCAGTGGTATCTGCGCGACTTCAAGCGTCTGGAGACGCGCTCCTCCGATGATTTCCGTTCCGCAACTCCTGATACCTTCCTGGTCGATCCGCTGCAAGGCGCAGGGGAGCGCATCCTGGCGCCGGTGGTGATGATCTCGCGCGTGAGCCTGAACAGTAACGCGCAGCAGGCGCTTGAGGCGAATTATGTGCGCCTGTACGACACCAAGCTGAACTGGTGGTTCCCTGAAGGTAACAAATGCGACCCGCAAAGCCCCGGCTACAAACGCTTCTACTTCGCCTATCCGGGCAGCGCCGGGGATATAGCGAAAGCCTGTCCCGGCTTGCAACCGCAGGACGCGCCGCCGGTCTGGGCGCCGATCTTCTGGATTTTCGACAGTTCCCACTGGACGAACACGGGACGCTATTTGCTCTACCGCGAACTGCCGCCGCCGCTGCGCCTCGATGGGCGCGAGATGTCAGTGTGGGTGCGGCGCGACCTGGCGCGTGTCGGCGAGGCGCCTGCCGTTGCCGCAACCAGCAGCGTCATCAAACTTGTGGCGACCGACATCTTCGGCGAATTCGGCAGCGAACCCGGGCAGCTCATCCAGCCGCGCGGCGTCGCTGTCGATCCGCAGGGGAATATCATCGTATCGGACAGCGCCAATCATCGCCTGATCGTCTTCGATCCATCCGGGACGCCGATCCGCACCATTGGCGGGTTCGGCAACGGCGACGGTCAGTTCTACGAACCGCGCGGCGTGGCCGTCGATGCCGTCGGGAACATCTACGTCGCCGACACCTGGAATGCGCGGATTGTCAAACTCGACTCGCAGGGAACATTCCTTGCCAGTTGGGGCGTTGGACGCGAGGATTTCGGCGATGGACGGCGCGCCTCGCCAACCGGCGGCTCGCAGGAACAGAACCTTGCCCGACCGCTCGACTTCTTCGGTCCGCGCGGCGTGGCCGTTGATGCTGAAGGGAACGTCTACATCGCCGACACTGGCAACAAGCGCATCGTGGTGACCGACAGCGACGGCAACTACAAATACCAGTGGGGGTACGACGGCAGCGCCGCCGGGCAGTTCAACGAACCGATCGGCGTGGCTGTCGACGAGAACGGTACTGTCTTTGTCGCCGACACCTGGAACAGCCGGGTGCAGGCGTTTGCGCGCGGCGAGAATGGACAGGTCGATCCGCTGCCCTACGCTACCTGGCGCATTCCCGGCTGGCAGCCGCAGACCTACGAAGACCCCTTCATCGCTGCACAGGGCGGGCGAGTGGTCATCAGCGTACCATTGCGCAATCTGCTGGTGCTGACCGACGACAATGGCATTGGATTGCTGACATGGGGCGGAAGCGGCAGCGACGACGCATCGGTCAGACAGCCGTGTGGCGTGACCTTCGCCCCCGATGGCTCGGTGATCGTCGTGGACCGGGGCAATGCCCGGATTATGCGCTTCAGCCTGCCGAACGTGGCGCCGCCGACGACCACCGATGGCGTTCCGCCACAGTAGCGCGGAAGGAGGGTTGCGTGACGACCAGCGCGCCAGAAACCGCAGAGCGTCTGATCACCGGCAGTGAACTCGCTGCCATGGGAAACATTGGTCGGTGCGAACTGGTTGAGGGAAGGATCATTCCGATGAGTCCAACCGGCAGCGAGGGCATGCACGGTTTTGTCGAGGCGGCGCTGGGCGCTGCACTTCTCGATTACGTGCGACGCTGCAAGATCGGCAGGGTTGGCGTCGGCGAGGTTGGCGTCTACACCCGGCGCAATCCAGACACTGTGCGCGGGATGGACGTGTTTTTCATCTCGAACGAACGCTATGCGCAGCGCACCTCGCGCAGTTTTCTCGATGTCGCTCCCGAATTGATCGCTGAGGTGCTCTCACCCGAAGACTCCTGGAGCGGCGTGATGCAGAAGAT
>JANWXL010000017.1 GCA_025055265.1 Roseiflexus sp. | reverse complement strand
CCCTGCGCAGTCGGCCGAATCCTGAGCGCGTGGTAGCCCCGCAGGGGCTTGCCTGACCTGCGCACGAGCTTTCGCCCGCAGCGCCAGGACGCTGTCTGACGGTTCATGCCTGGACCCTGGCGCCTTTTGAGAACATAACCTGGTCGCGCCTTTGTGTGCGCTTATCTGCAAGGTATTGGCGTTAGGCATGATTTCAATGCAGTGGGAGTAAGGCATGGCTCTGCAACAGCAGGTTGAGCGCGCTGCGGCGCGACCGGCAGGCAAGCCCAAATTGGGCAAACTGGCGCGCCGTGAAGAGCGCGAGTTCTATCTGTTCATTTCGCTCTGGATCATCGGGTTTATTGCGTTCGATGCCGGACCGATCGTCGCATCGTTCGTGATCAGTTTTACTAACTGGTCGATGATGACCCCGCCTTCCTGGACGGGGTTGCAGAATTATCAGCGATTAATTGCTGACCCGCTCTTCTACACCGCGATGTGGAATTCGCTCTACTTTGGCGTCGGCAGCGTCGGTCTCGGGCTGATCGTCTCGTTCCTGCTTGCATTGTTGCTCAATCAAAAAGTGCTGGGTATTTCGGTCTTTCGCACGATTTTCTACTTGCCTTCGGTGGTCAGCGGCATTGCGGTGGCGATCCTGTGGATTATGATTTTGCACCAGGATTTCGGGCTGATCAATACGGTGCTTTCCTGGTTCGGCATCAAGGGTCCGGGGTGGCTGGTGCAGCCGCAGTGGGCCAAACCGGCGCTGATCCTGATGAGTCTGTGGGGTGCGGGCGGTTCGATGGTGATCTACCTTGCTGGTTTGCAGAGCGTGCCGCAGCACCTGTACGAAGCCGCCTCGATCGATGGCGCCGGTCCGTGGATGAAGTTCTGGAATGTGACCGTCCCGATGATGTCGCCGGTCATTTTTTATAACCTGATCGTCGGGTTCATCGCCTCGCTCCAGGGTTTTGTGCTGGTGCTGATTATGACCAACGGCGGACCGGCGAATGCGACGTTGATGTTCGGTCTGTACATCTACCGGGTAGCGTTCCAGTTCTTCCAGATGGGGTACGCTTCGGCGCTGGCGTGGATTCTGCTGGTTGTGATCATGCTGATTACGGCGCTGCAATTCCTGGGTGCGAAATACTGGGTGTTCTACGAGGGCGAGACGGCGCGGTGAGCGCACGGGTCGGCATTCAATGATTGAGGTGGCTTCGATGAGTGCAAATCTTCAGCAAAGAACGATAACGACTGCACAGGCGCGGCATCGCCCTCTGTTCGGGATGCGCAATCAGCGGCTGGCGCAGCGGGTGATGGTCTACACGCTGTTGCTGGCGCTCTCGGTGTTGTTCATCCTGCCCTTCATGTGGATGGTCTCGACATCCCTGAAGAACAGTGAGGATGTCTTTACCTACCCGCCGAGTTTCTTCCCGACGACGTTTCTCTGGCAGAACTATCCGCGCGGCTGGACAATCCTGCCATTCAATACGTTTCTGGTCAACTCGCTGATTGTGACGTTCGCCAATGTGATCGGCAACCTGATCTCTTGTTCGCTGGTGGCGTTCGGGTTTGCGCGCCTGCGCGCCCGCGGACGGGGCATTCTGTTCCTGGCGCTGCTGGCGACACTCATGATCCCGCGAGAAGTGACGATTGTGCCGCGCTTCTTGCTGTTCAGCCAGATGGGCCTGGTCAATACCCTCTGGCCCCTGATCCTGCCAGCGTGGTTTGGATATGCGTTCTTCATCTTCCTGCTGCGCCAGTTCTTCATGACAATCCCGACTGAACTGGACGACGCGGCGCGCATCGATGGCGCCTCGTCGCTGCGCATCTTCTTCGAGATCATTCTGCCGCTCTCAAAACCAGCGCTGGCGACCGTGGCGATCTTTGCGTTCATTGGGAACTGGAGCAACCTGCTCGATCCGTTGATCTACATTCGCTCGCAGGAGCTGTACACCCTGGCGCTCGGTCTGAATCTGTTCCGCGGGCAAAACTTCACGCAGTTCAATCTGCTCATGGCAGTGTCGATCATTACCCTGATCCCGGTGCTGACGGTCTTCTTCCTGTCGCAGCGCCTCTTCGTTCAGGGAGTGACCCTGACCGGCATGGGAGGACGGTAGGAGGGGCTACACATCAAACACCCAATTCTGCTGGCGCGCGATCTCGCGTAGCGCACGCGATAGCGCCTCGAGCTGCTTGAGCAGCAGCCCGATCTTCATCGGCGCATTCTGGTCCTGGCGCACCCATTTGATGAGATCGCCTTCGGCGTGCGCCCGAAACAGCCGGTCGGTCTCATCGATCATCTGGTCGAGCGAACGGATGCGGAAGACGCGCGCCTTGTTCTTTGGCTGATTTTCGATGGTTTCGTCGGCGATCTCGGGAAGTGCGGGATCATTGTCTGCGGCTTCGTCATCCCATAAATCAGCATCGCTGTCATCATCCGGCAGATTGCCGAGTGCGGCGCCTTTGAGCAACGGACCTGCGGACGGTGCGGCGACGCCGCTGGCGCCTCGCGGCATGCCTGCCGCCAGATCAACGCCCTGTTGTAGTGCGTGAAGCGCATCGTCAAGCGAGAGATTGGGGTTGGCAGCGAAGAAACTCGCCAGGCGGCTGATCTCGGCTGCCGACATACCCTCTTCGACGGCGGCGCGCGCCAGTTCGATCTGCGTGCGTTCGTTGGGGACGCGCCGCAGGTGTTGCGCCTGGGTGACGTTCAGTTCGCCTTTGCGCAGATACTCCTGGATTTCGAGCGGCAGGTCGAGCAGCCCCAGGTAGCGCCGCACCGTGCGCGGCGACAGACCGACCAGGCGCGCCGTCGCCTCATCGAGCGCGCCCTCGTCCTCGATGCCGCGATCAAGCGCAATCTGCTCGCGCAATTTCTGGAAGGCGCGCGCCTGCTCGAGGTCGTTCAGGTCGCGCCGTTGCAGATTTTCGGTCAACTGACGCAGGAACACCCGCGGGTCGTCCGGGTCGAGCAACACGCACGGCACCCGTTCCAGCCCCAGTTTCAGCGCTGCCAGCCGTCGGCGGTTGCCGTACACTACGCGATAGCGTCCGCGCCCGATGTCGATGACGCCGAGCGGCTGAAGCAACCCATACTCGGCGATGGTCGCCGCGAGCCCATCGATCTCGCCCGGGTCTTCGCGGACGCCCTGCGGATCCGGTTCGAGCGCCCGCGGATCGATCCAGAGAAGCTGCATATGTCCTCCAAAAGGCAGGTTCTATCGTGCTCACCATGTGTGAACGGCGTGGGCTGAGCCTGTCGAAGCCCACGCTTGCTATGGCGCAAAGGCGCAAAGATGTCGTCAGTGATTTCGTTCAGAAGACGGTTTCAGCCACACTATGCTTGCTGCAGGCAACGCTGGCGCGCCTTGCAGTAACGATGGCGCACAGTACAGATGTTCGGGGTGAGTATATCAGATGTTGTGCAGGGTGGCAAATTGTTTCGTGCTATAATCGCAACCGCGCGCCTTCGTCCATCGTCATGTCCTGTGACGCGAGCACGCCGTCAGGACTCTTGCTTCCCGGATGATCAACGTTTGTGCAGCGACATGGAGGCTCCCAATGACCACACGACAGGCGCTGGCGCAGGAGATCGCCGACGCGCAGCGAACGATCAGCGCGCTGACCGAAGAAATTGCAGCAACCCGCAGTTATATCAGCGCCAATGAACAGGCGCTCCAGAGTCAGCCGCAGTCGCTGCGCGCCATCACTGAGGAAGGTCTGGCAAAGGCGCGCGCGAGCCTGGCGCGCAAAGAGGCTGAGTTGCAGATCGCCCAGCAGACCCTGGCAAACGCGCAGCGCACACTGGCGAAGGTCGAGGAGATCGAGCGCAAGCAGGGGGAGATCCGCAAACTCGAACAGGACCTGGCGACGATCAATGCGCTGCTCGAACGCGCTCGCAGTGAACTTTCTCGCCTTGAAAGCGAACTGCTCGCCATGACCGGTCCGGTCACGGTTCCGGCGTTTGCCCTGGTGTTGAACGATGGTCGCTCCATTGCGCTGCCGACCGATCGCGCCGAGATGCTGATCGGGTGCCAGGATGCGGCGGACAACATCTTCCCCGATGTTGATCTGTCCCCTT
>JANWXL010000461.1 GCA_025055265.1 Roseiflexus sp. | reverse complement strand
GAGCGGCTGCGGGCGGCGATAGAGGGTTCCCCGATCTCGCTTCACGCACACCCTGTCCGGGTGACGATCAGTATCGGTTGCGCCGCGCTGGACTCGATCAGCGGAAATGACCGTCTGGAAATGCTGATCCATCGCGCTGATCGCGCCCTCTACAGCGCCAAAGCCGGAGGACGCAATCAGGTCGCCTCGGACCCATGACGTCCTGCGGAACGCGCCATCTCGGAGGCGCGCAGGTCAGCAGACCCTCCCGGAATGAGCGTATTGCCCGGCAAGATTGACACAAAGGCGCAACGTGCGCAGATATTGCTTAATAGACAAATTCCTCCAGGTGATACAGCGCCACCTTCACTCCACTGCCGCAGACGTTCTTTGCACCAGATTTGAGTTGCTCAAGTTGCTGCCGAAGAGCGGCGGCGCTCAGAGGCTCGCTCTGAGCCTCGCGAAGCAACTGCAGGTATGGGCTATCTGATGCTATGATCAACGGCGATACGTATACCAGGTCGCCCTCGCCCAGATTCATTGCTGCGAGCGTGTCGAGCGAATGGGTGACGTGCGCCGATGCCAGGCGCGCGCCTCCCGCGCCCGCCAGCAAAATAATTCCCACATTGATGCTCGCAGCTTTGATTGTCCGCACTGCTTCAACGCACGCTGCTGGAGACCCTGGCTTGTTCAGCAGACAAAAGACCTGTTCATCGCCGCTTTCGAGTCCTAGATAGACCCGCTTTACCTGAGCATCACGCATCTCACGGCACTCATCGAGCGTCTTCTGCTCTGCGCCGAAAATGTCCAGGAAGGCATAGACGCCCTTCATGCCGCCGGGAACGCCGAGACTGAACTCATCGTGAACAATCGCAAGCAACTCGCGCAGACGCGGCTGCGGGATAATCAGCGCATTGGCATCGCCGAGAAAGATCGATCGACGCATACTGACTCCGGCGCCGACAAAAGCTTTGACCTGCTGAACGTGACGCCGAAATTCGGCGGGCGACTTGATGCGGAACCTGCGATCACGGTACAGCGTGCAGAATGTGCAGCGGTTCCAGCTGCATCCCTCAGCAGCTTGAAGCACCAGCGAAAGGTACTGATCGGGAGGCAGGATGCTGATCGGCTTATAGATGGAATAA
>JANWXL010000450.1 GCA_025055265.1 Roseiflexus sp. | reverse complement strand
GTCGCATCGCTGCCGCTCCTGGCGTTGCTCCGCTGGCTCGACCGGCGCGAGCGCGAGTCGCTCTGGCTGGCAATCGGCGCGGTTGTATGGGGCGCCGTTATCAGCACCGGTCTATCTGCAATCTTCAATGCGCTTGGTTTTGGCTTCATCACCGTCGGACTGGAGATTGTCGGCGGGGTCGACTCCGAACTGCTGGGACAATTGCTCGCGGCGGCGCTGGTCGCTCCGCTGGTCGAAGAGGCGTTTAAGGGACTGGCGATCCTGGTGCTCTTCTGGTTTCTGCGCGCTGAGTTCGACAATGTGCGCGACGGCATCATCTACGGCGCGCTGGTCGGCGTCGGGTTCAATATTGCCGAGTACGCGCTCTATGTGATGCAGGGGTATGCAGAAAGCGGCGTAGCGCCGTTCGCTGAGCAGTTCGCTGGTCGGTTCGTCTTTCTCGGTTTCAACGGACATATGCTGTGGAGCGCAATCTGCGGCGCTGGCGTCGGGTTTGCGCGCCAGTCGACCGGCGACGGCTGCACCACGCTGGGAGCGCCGGTCGCCGGATACCTTGCAGCGGTCTTCGGGCATGCGCTCAACAACTCGGTTGGCGTGTTCCTTCTCGCTGTCATTCTCGTAATGATAGGGTATGATGTCGAAAGCGGGCTGATGAGCATCCCGCCGTTTGCGCTCTGGACGGCGGCGGCTGTCATGAATGTGCTGGTGCAGGGCGTGTTCTACATTGCCCTACTGGTGTTGCTGGCGCTGACCTCGCGCTGGGAGCGGGACGTGATCCGCACCTATCTGGCGGACGAAGTCGGCATCAGCGTTACGCCTGAAGAGTATAACGCGATTGTGAATGATCGCATGTTTGGCGCGCTGGGGAGCCGCGGCGTTCCGTGGCGGCTGGCGCTGGCGCAGAACGAACTGGCGTTCCGCAAATGGCATGTCGCGCGTGAAGGCGGCAACCCGGCGACCGATCCGCTGGTCGCGGCATGGCGCCAGGATATTGCGACTCTGCGTGAAGAGTGGCTGCGTTCCAGACGAGCGAGGCAGGCATGACTGTTGATACCGATCAGCGTCTTGCGCTGGCGATGACCATCCCGGCAGCACCGGTCTGGCGGTTGAGTCTTGAACAGTACCATCGCATGATCCAGACCGGCATCCTCACCGATGATGATCCCGTCGAGTTTCTCGAAGGGTTGCTGGTGACGAAAACGCCCAAAAATCCGTCGCACAGCCTTGCGACCCATCTGACGCACAACGCGCTCGCGCAGGTTGTGCCAGCGCAGTGGTATGTCGATGCGCAGGAGCCGTTCACTGCCGACGACAGCGAACCGGAACCGGATGTTCTGGTCGTTCGCGGCGAGCGCCGTCAGTACCGCGACCGCCATCCGCAGGCGCAGGATGTTGCGCTGGTTGTAGAAGTGGCTGATACGACGCTTCAGCGCGATCGAACCCTGAAGAAGCGAATTTATGCCCGCGCGATGATTCCAGCGTACTGGATCATCAATCTTGTCGAACGCAAAGTCGAATGGTATGCACACCCTTCGGTTTCCGCAGGCGAAGCCGATTACGCACATCATCACGCTGTCGCCGAGGGCGAGATGATCCCGGTCGTTCTCGACGGCG
>JANWXL010000443.1 GCA_025055265.1 Roseiflexus sp. | reverse complement strand
ACAATCGTCGTTGTGCATACCAGTCGCCGATTGCCGCAGCGCGCATTCATGTCAACGTCGAAAAAGGTATATTCGCCTTCCTCCATCCGAAAGATAGCGACGTCGCCGGGAGCGCCGGGGCTCAGCGTTCCAAGTTCTGGCTTTCCAATCGCCAGCGCCGGACGACGCGTCGCCCGATCAATAACATCGGGCAGCGTCATGCCCAGATTGAGGAACTTCGAGAGGGTCGTCGGCAGATCGAACATCGGACCCTGGACGCTGAGCTGATGAATGTCGCTGCTGATAACATCCGGCAGCACCCCTTCCTGAAGCGCCGCTTCGGCAGTGCGGTAACTGAACGATCCCGTGCCGTGCCCGATGTCGAGCAGGACGCCGCGCTGCTGCAGCTCCCGCGCTACCGGGGAGAGGCGACCATCAGCAGTGAGCAGGCGATGCGTCCCGCCAGTGAAACAGTGCGTCAAAATATCACCAGGGCGCAGCAGCGCGACAATCTTCTCCAGTGGCGGCGGTCCATTGCCGATGTGCACCATAAGCGGCAGCCCCACCCGGTCGGCAAGGGCACGCGCCAGGTGCAGCGGGCGAATGCCGACGCCGCGCGTTGTGTTGTGGTCGATGCGCGCCTTGATCCCTACGATGAGGTCACGGTTCTCTTCAACTGTCCTGATCGCCAGATCAACGTCGCAATAGTCGAGATTGGCGAACTCCCAGGTTGGCGCGATCAGCCCGATTGCCGAGAGGTTGAGAAAAGCAAACGTGCGCACCCGACTTGCGGCGCAGATAAACTCACGGAACCCTGGAAAACTGTACGCGCCAGCGCTGCCCGCGTCCACCCAGGTGGTTACACCGCTGCGCGCTGCAACCGGGTCTGCTTCGATTCCCCAGTAGGTGGCGCCCCAGTAGAAGTGGGTGTGCAGATCGACCAGTCCCGGGGTGACGATCTGCCCCGAGGCGTCGATCACCTTGCGCGCCTGAGCCGGATCGAGCGACGGCGCCACGGCTGCAATGCGTCCGCCATGGATTGCAACATCGGCGATGGCGTTCAGACCGTTTGCCGGGTCAATGACGTGACCGCCGCGAATGAGAAGGTCGTACATAAGTTGCTCGTTGTTCTACTGACTGAAATGGTGTGGCGGACATTATCTACGGAGAGGCGAGGGAGTGCAACCCTATACACCGTATGACCTTCGTCATATCGCGGCATCCCTCTTCTCACACACCCTCATAATCTATCCTCCTGCACTTCAACAACCTCCCGTTTCGCGCTACGCTGATAGCGAACGAACGGGAGGCTGCTATGAGCGAACTTGCGATTGACGTGCGTAATGTGCGCATGCACTACGGTACAGGACAACGGCGCATCGAGGCGCTGAAAGGCGTTTCCCTGGACGTGCGGCGCGGCGAAATCTTTGGTCTGCTTGGTCCGAA
>JANWXL010000351.1 GCA_025055265.1 Roseiflexus sp. | reverse complement strand
CGGCGTCCGCAAACACCCGCTGACGCCATCGAACCGCACTTCCGCGCGCTGGCGCTTGACTCCATCCTGAATGCGCGTTCGCTTGTAGATCGTTCCAATGTGCAAACGACCGGTTAACTGCGCGTGACGCACTTTGGCAAGGTTGACCGGGGACATCAGCGACAGGAGGCGCTGCGTTTCTTCGGGGCTATGCCAGGCGACGCCAGTCGGCGCGGGGTCGATCACATCACGCAGGTGAAACGGCGCCCGTTCAGGCGAAGGAAGGTTCCACCAGACCCATGAGTCGCGCATGGATGGCGCAAGATGACGATAGGCGCGAACAACCGAGACCGGATGCCAGGCTGCGTGTGGTGTGGGCGTGATCAATGCATCCGGTATCATCGCATCATCCTTGACCGCAACGATGAAGAGCCGTGGCCGCGACTGAGGAACGAAATGCACAGCATCAATAACCATCGCTCCCAGGCGATATCCCTGAGCGGTAATCACAGCGACCAGCTCTTGAAAATCGCGTCCTTTGTTCGAGGTGAGCAGGCCAACGACGTTTTCGATGGCAATGATGGGCGCTGCTCGCCCTTCCAGGTCAAGCGCAATGATCAGGTCCCAGAATGGCCAGAACGTGCCGCTGCGCCCGGCGCGCAGCCCGCCGCCTTTCCCCGCGAGCGACAGATCCTGACAGGGGAACGACGCCCACGCCAGCAGCGCACGACCCGGAAGCATATCCGTCGTCACGCGATGAATATCCTCAACGACCAGCTCCGGCGCGCCGGAGAAGTTGCGTCGGTACGTCTCCGCTTTCTTTTCGTCGATGTCGTTGGCAAACAGGCAGGTCCACTGCGGTCCCAGACCGATCCGCGCAAGGCCGCCGCCGGCGAAGAATTCGTAAAAGGTCAGGCTGGTCATACGGGCGCTCGCTGAATATGAACACGAAATCGTGTAGACATTCTAACACATGTTCGGCATGCGCGCAATAACGTGTAGTAGCCTGTTTGTACCACGTTCGGGATCAGCCGTCAAGAGGGTCTATTCCCGCTCATAGCGCAGGCTGGCGCGCGCCACGCCCTCCAGCGTCGCACTCAGACGCGATTCGAGCGTCGCGTACTGTGCCTCATCAAGAGCGCCGATGAGCCGGTCGCTGCGCACGCGCGCGAGATCTCGCACCAATGCGGCAACCGCCGGTTCGCACGCAGCCGTCGCATGCTTCCAGGCGGCGGCATACTCATCGAGGGTGAAGAGTTGGTCCGCCAGCGTCTCCAGGGCTTCCGCCGACGATACGAATATCCGGGAAGCGTCGGCAAGCGACGGTGTGGCGTTGAACTCATCGGATGGCGATGGGATGGCGGCAGCGCGAAGCATCTGCGCCCGCGCCAGGAGCAATGCGCGCAGGTCGGCGCGGATCGGGTCAGGGGCGGGTCCGGCGGGCAGCAGGAGATAACTGTCGGTCACGCCGTGTTCATCTTCACCCACATATGGCAGCGTCAGATGCGTCCCTTCGATGTGGGCAAGAGCTGGCAGAACATCGCCGCTCAGGAGCAGGCGATAGGGCATCAAGCCGTTCCATCCCTCCAGTCTTCGCAACTGAAAGCGACCGCTCTGCACCGCCGATAGACGCACCCCGTCGCCGCAGGGCGCGACAACACCCGCACCACCGCTGAACATGATGCTCGAATGCATCCCGCGCACAAACCAGGGACCTTCCGAGGCGTCACCACCTATCGCGCAGCCGACAACCTCGTCGTTGTTCATCATGACCAGACCAATCCGCAACCCGCCGATGCTGACGTGGATGTGCAGGAGCGATCCATCGACGCAACGGTACGTGAGCGTGCCGCGATACGGGTCCGGGCGGCGGTTGGCGACGCACACAATGGTCGAGCGGTCGCCATGACGCACGGTAACATCGACATCGCGCGCGTCCGCCCAGCCATACCGCGCATAACCGCCGCGCTGCTCGATAATGCGCACAATCCGCTCACTCTCCACGTCGTCTGGCAGCAGCACAGGCAGCGTCTCTGCCTCAACGGGCTGCGTGTGATCACCCACAGACCGCTCGTGGAAATGCAACACATCGCAGGGCGCCAGATGTTCATCGAATGACGGCAACACATGTCCCACCAGCGCCAGATTAGAGCAGGTCGCCAGTTTGTGCTGCGTTGCACGCGCCATCAACGACGCCGAGGGAACAAGCAGCAGTGGATAGGCTGCCAGCTCTTCCTGCGTTGCGGTATCGACATCAATGACATGGAAGGGAATCCCGGCGCGCACCAGGCGTTGCGCAAGCGCCTGCGCTCGCCGCCCTATATCACATCCCGCAGTGATATGGTGCAGCGTCTCACTGGTATGCTGCGCCACCCGTTCGGGCAGATGGGAGTAGCCAATGGCGACGTCCGCAGGAAACGCGGCAGCGGTAACGTCCGATCCGGCGGCGCCAAGAAGGGTCAAGAGCGTCTTTGCGTTCCAGAACTGCCGACGCACACCGCCATCCGGACGCACCGGTGCATCCATCGCCCAACGCGACCACGCGCCAATGGCTGGATTATCAGGGCGCGATTGCACAGCGGCATATACATTGATCGCCTGCGCCCCGCCCATCAGCGGAGTGGCAAGACAGAAATCCTGCGCCGCACTGATCTCCGAGACGAACACCGGATGCCTGCGGCTCAGGGCAGCCATCAGACGCGGGCGCCAGAATCCATAATGGATATACTCCTCGAAGGAAAGAGCATATCCTGCACGGCCAACGAACGGATCATCGACATCTTCCGCATCGACGTTGAAGCCCAGCCAGCCCGCAGCATGCGCCATTGCCGGCAGATCGACAAGAGCGCTACAACGATGCCACGGCGCTGCCAGCAGATTGTGAAAGACCGGTACATTCCACCCCGCCTCACGTAGCATGGCGACGACCGCTGCCAGCGCCCGGGCATAGAACCAGTCGGTGAACGTTTCGAGCATCAGATACCGTTCCAGGTCGGCAAGGGTCGATGGAGGCGTCAGCACGCGCGGCGGCTCAGGAGGGGCGGGTCTGAGACCCGTTCCTCCTGAGCTGGCAAAGGCACGCCACAGATGGTCCACAACATAAGGGTTGTAGTCCAGTCGCAGACGCGGATCAAGCCCGGCATCCGCGGGAAGCATGCCATCGCCAGGCGTTTCATTATCCGCCTGAAGGGCAATGATTGGACCAGACGGATGCTGAAACGGCAGCGTTGCTGTCGAAAACGCATCAATCCAGCGCCGCGCAGCGGCAAGATAGATCGGGTGCAGATAACAGGCGCGCGGGGCGTAACTCTCGGAATGCCGCCAGAGATCGCCGTCGGCGCGGCGCGCGTGGATCTCAGGGTGGTTCTGCAACAACCAGAGCGGAATGCCGCCACCGAGCAATTCTGCATCGACGAACGGACCCGGTTTCAGAATCAGACGCAAACCGAGCGAGTCGCACAGATGAACAAAACGCACCAGATCGCGCCGTGGGTCGGTTGCGCCGGTAAAGTCGAACAAACCGGGTTGCGGCTCGTGCCAGCACCAGGGCACATACGTTGAGACCGCGTTGGCGCCCATCTGCCGCAGGCGAACCAGCAGCAACAGCCAGTCGTCAGGCGGCGCCCGAAAATAATGCAGTTCGGCAGAAAGAATTGGTGTGCCATCCAGCGCGGAAGAACCGCCCACCGGGAATGCTCCGTTGCATGTTTCCGCTTACGTTTCGGGGTTATTGTGACGCGCCCCCGCAAGGTCGCGCGCAAGATAGTATGTCATACTGTGGAGGATGGCAACCGGGTCGATATAACGCACCCAGACGCCTTCAGGCACCTGGAGCACGGTCGGCGCGTAACTCAGAATGGCGCGCACGCCAGCCATCACCAGACGATCCGCCACTTCCTGGGCGCTGCGCGCCGGGACGGCGATGATCGCCATCCGAATGCCTTGCTCCCGGATGACTCGTTCCGCCTCTTCAAAACTCTGGACGGTCATACCATCGATGACCTTGCCGATCTTTGCGGGGTTGCTGTCGAACAATCCGGCAATCCGGATGCCCTGCTGACGGAAGCCTTCATACCGGGCGATCGCTTCACCGAGATGCCCGATGCCGATCAACGCCACAGGCCATTCCTGCGTCAACCCGAGAATATCCTCGATCTGCCGGAGCAGCTTGCGAACATCGTAGCCGATGCCTTGCTTCCCGAACTCGCCAAAGTAGGAGAGATCTTTGCGGATCTGTGCAGCGGTGACGTTAATGCGGTCACCGAGTTCCTGCGAGGAGACGGACTCAATACCTTCCTGGAGAAGATAGCGAAGACTGCGAGCATACAATGGCAGCCGCCGAATGACAACATCAGGGGGTCCTTCCATCCGATCCACGTAGACCTCCGCACCTGAACCGGTCAGCTTACCATATACGTGCTGATATGGTAAAAGATTATGTTATACGAAGTATGTGAAGTGTAGCACTATCTTTGTCAGATTGTCAAGATGCACCCGCGACGTCCCATACGGTAGGTCGCAGCGACCGAACAGAACTCACGCGCATCATTTCGGTCAACGCCGCCAGACGCGCTGCGTCGTACACGTGGCAGCGCCGTTCAATGCGTATATGCGGAATAACGATCCGCACCATTCCCGGCGGAGGCGTATCGCCCGCACCGGTCAATCGACCTGCGCCGCTACCAGTGATCACTGCAGGGAGGGAGGGATGCGGTCGTCGCACAACATCCGACAGACGGGTTTGAACCAGCACGGTATACACCGGCGCATCGGGGCGCCGCAGCAGGCGCGCCACAAGATCACTGTACGCGCTGAGCAGTGTTGCATCAGGTTCCACAACAGCGATCAACACTGGTCGCACCGTTCCACTGGAAGGCGAAAAGGATCGAGCAGAGCGTCCAAGCGCAACCAATGAGTCCGCAGCCGCGCCGGGCAGGGGCGCTATATGTGGCATTCCTTTGCAGAGCGAACTGATCTGCCCCTGGTCGATAATAGTCACAGCAAGCGAATCCGGCGCTTCGGCGTACAACAGATCGATGAGCGCAGCACTGGCGCTTTCAACAGCTTTGCCGCCATAGAATCCGATGTGTCGCCAGGTGCGCAACGGCAGGAAGGATACCGCTGGTGCGCTGCGATGCCTGGCGAGCAAACGTGAACCTGGCTGATGTCGCGCAACCGGAAGAAGCAAGTGGCCGCCTCGCCCTGCGGAAACCCCTCTACGCATGGTGATTGTCAGTGCCGACTGCGCCTGTGTGGCGCGCTGCCATTGCGCTTTTGATCCAGGTATGATCGTCTGTACCTGGTTTGGCAGATTCTCAAGCGACCCGGCTTCATCCGGGTGGGCAGCGACCATCAGGCGCACCTGCACCCGTTGGCGCTCGATGCTCGCTTCGGCGAATATCATCTCGCTTTGTGTCAGTCCCTGCCGTTCATAAACGTCCAGAACGATTGCGACCGCTGCGGCGCTGTCGGCTGTGAGTATGGAGTGATGGGCTTCAGCAGCGTCAGGTTCAGATTGCGACGCTGCTACTAACCGATGATTGTCTGTTGCCTGATCGATGGGTTGCCCTTTGTCCCCGCTCGCCGATGGCGAGCCGTGCAGAAGCGAGGGGTGTTGGTCACATTTCGATAGGCTGGTCCTGATCCCAATTCCTTTCAGATAAGCGCACACAAAGGCACGAAGGCACAGAGATTCGCAATTAATCCTTCACATCTTCGCGTCTTCGCGCCTATGCGTCAGACCTTCTAAGAGACTCGCTACAGACATCACGCTTACAACACCTGTCCAACGTGCCACATCACCACGCCGACCGGCTGCGGGTAGGCGTAGCGCCAGCCGTCTTCACCCCGATGCAGGAGCGGCAGCAACCCCTTCTCCAGCGCGTCGAGCGCGTCGGGCGACGCATCCGGCGCGAGCGTCTGCGCAATGTCGCGCGGCGTTGCACCGGCGAACGCGCGGGTTTCACGGGTGATCCGCACCTCAGCCGCCAGCCCCATCTGCCAGAGCGTTCCGGCAATCAGCAGA
>JANWXL010000305.1 GCA_025055265.1 Roseiflexus sp. | reverse complement strand
CGCCGCTGCTGAAACGATTGTGTCGGAATTGGGCGCCAATCGGCACGGCGCCTATCTGCTGCTCGGCGACCCATTGCTCTACGGCACCTTCGTCTACCTCTGGCGCGAACTGATCGCCCTTCAGGCGTCGGTGACGGTGCGCATCATTCCTGGTGTGACGTCGTTTGCGGCGGCGGCTGCGGCTGGCGGCATGCCCCTGGCGATGAGCAACGAACGCATGATCGTTGTGCCTGCCAGTTATGAGACCGACGCCGCCGCCTTGCGTCAGTTGCTGCGCGATTTCGAGACGGTGGTGCTGATGAAGGCGGGATCGGCGCTGCCAGCAATCGTGGCGGCGCTCGAAGAACTTGATCTGCTCGACCACGCGCTCTACGTCGAGCGCGTCGGGATGCCGGAAGAGATGATCGCGCGCGATCTGCGTTCGCTTGATCCGCAGCGTCGTCCGTACCTGTCGCTGGTGATCGTTCGCCGTGGAGATGTGCTGTGACGGAAGCTATCCGCCCGCTCGCCCGGCGCCTGAAGTCGCGGGCTACGGAAAGCGAAGCCCGCCTTCGCGGGCTAGACTGGGCGATACCGGGTTATTTTCTCAAAGACCATAAGCCGCGGGCTGCGGTCGCGAAGCCTGCCTTCGCAGGCTTTACCGTATTTAATTCAATGGTGTGCTGCGTCGTTGCGGGGCAACGCGCCGTGGCAGTGTGCTGCGCCGTTGCAGTGCAACGCACCGGTGCGTTGCAATGGCGCTACGTGGTGGTGATGGTGCGCTGGTGATCGTTGGCTGTGGAGACGTGTTATGACCTATTCTGTTGTTACCGGAACGGTGTATTTCATCGGCGCGGGACCCGGCGCGCCCGACCTGATCACGGTGCGCGGGCGCGACATTCTGGCGCAGGCGGACCTGATCCTGTACGCCGATAGCCTGGTGGACGACGGGTTGCCTGCTGCGTGGGCGCGCGCCGATGCCCGCGTGATCGGCACTGCGGATATGCACCTGGAGCAGATTGTTTCCCTGATGCGCGATGCCGCGCACGCCGGGCAGGTCGTCGCCCGGCTCCACAGCGGCGATCCGTCACTCTATGGCGCGATCCACGAGCAAATGGCGGCGCTTGATGAACTCGGCATTCCCTACGAGATCGTTCCAGGCGTGACAGCGGCGTTTGCGGCGGCTGCTCGCCTCAGCGTCGAGCTGACCGTTCCTGAAGTGGTGCAGACGGTCATTTTCACCCGCGCTTCGGGGCGCACGCCGATGCCTCCCGGCGAGGAACTGCACCGTCTGGCGGCGCATGGCGCATCGCTGGCGATCTACCTGAGCATCACCCGCATCCAGCGCGTAGTGGACGAACTGCTGGCAGGCGGCGCGTACACCCGCGACACGCCGGTTGCGGTGCTGCACCGCGTGAGCTGGCCCGACGAGACGATCATACACGGCACGCTGGGTAATATCGTAGCGAAGGTCAGATCGGCGGGCTTCACGCGCCAGGCGCTCATCCTGGTCAGCCCGGCGCTCGATCCGGCGCTGAAGCGAACGGATCGGGCGACGAGTCGCCTGTATGATCGCACGTATACGCATCGTTTTCGCCGTGGAGAGCAGAGTGGAGATCAGGCGTGAGCATGACGATCATCGCCGTCACCCGCGCTGGCGCGCGCCTGGCGGAGCGTCTGGCGCCGGAATTGAACGCCACTGCGCGCGTACCGGCAAAGTTTGCTGGCGAAGGGACCGTTGCAACGCCATACACCGCTTCGCTGGCTGATGAAGTGCGCCACTGGTGGGAGCGCAGCCGCGCGCTGGTGCTGATCGCAGCGAGCGGCATCGCTGTGCGCGCTATTGCGCCGCTCCTTGACCGCAAAACGACCGACCCGGCGGTTGTCTGCCTTGATGAAGCTGGCAGGTTCGTCATCCCGCTGATTGGCGGGCACCAGGCGGGCGCGAACGACCTGGCGCGTCGGATCGCCGCGCTCACCGGCGGTCAGGCAGTCATCACCACCGCCAGCGATACACAGGGGCTACCCGCGCTCGACCTGATCGGACGCAACGAGGGATGGCGCATCACCGACGACTCAGCGCTCACCCACGCGATGGCGTGCATGGTCAATGGCGACCTGATCGGATGCTGGGTTGACCCTGATCTGCCCGATGCCCGCCGTTTGATGGACGACCTTCTGGCGCCCTGTCCGAACGTCGAGTTCGTTGACGATGCCGCCGATCTGACAGATGCTCGTTTTACGACTGCGCTCCTGGTCACTCACCGCCGGATCGACAATCTCTGGGAAACGCTGCGCGTGAAGAGTGTGCGCTACCTGCCGCCGGTTCTGGTTGTTGGCGTCGGGTGCCGGCGTGGTGTGCCGGTCGAAGAGTTGCGCAGCGCGTTTCAGACGACGCTCGCCGACGCTGGTCTCGATGAACGGTGCGTGGGGGCGCTCGCCACGGCGGAGATCAAAACGGAAGAGCCAGGGCTGATCGCCCTCGCCGATACGCTCGGCGTTTCGCTGCGAGTCGTTCCGACCGCCGAACTTGCCGCGCTCGATGCCGCGCAGTTCAGCCACAGCGCCGCAACCGCGCATTTCGACCTGCCCGGCGTCGCTGAGCCATGCGCAGTCATTGTCAGCAGTGGCTCGCTCATTGTGCCAAAACGCGCCTTCTCGCGCTGCACGATTGCCGTCGCCCTGGCAGGACATGGCATGCTCCAGGTGGCGTGGCATATGGGAGAGCACGGATCTACACGGATCGGGACGGATTCGCACGGATCCTATTCCGCACAGATCCGTGAGAATCTGTCGCATCTGCGTGAATCCGTGTCCTATTCACGTCAGACCGCTCCCACATCCGGTCAGTCTTCAGGAGTCCTTGCACTGGTTAGCATCGGTCCCGGCGATCCGCAGCACCTTACCGTCGCAGCGCGCGAAGCGTTGCGCCACGCTGAGATCGTTGCCGGGTACCGGGTGTACATCGACCTGATCCGCGACCTGCTGCAACCACACCAGGAGGTGCTGGTCACGCCAGCGATGGGTGACGAAGTCGGGCGTGCGCGGCAGGCTATTGAACTGGCGCGCGCCGGTCGGCGGGTGGCGCTGATCAGCAGTGGCGACATCGGCATCTACGCCATGGCTGCGCCGGTGTTCGAGGCGCTACGCGACGACGGCTGGACAGGAGACGATCCGGCGGTTGAAGTTCTGCCAGGCATCAGCGCATTCCAGGCGCTCGCCGCACGCCTCGGCGCGCCGGTCAGCCACGATTTCTGCGTCATCAGCCTGAGTGACCTGCTGACGCCGTGGGAGGTGATCGAACGGCGGTTGCGGGCGGCAGCGCAGGCGGATTTCGTCGTCGCGCTGTACAACCCGCGGTCGCGCGGGCGCGACTGGCAACTCGACGCCGCACTGCGCATCCTGCGTGAACACCGTCCGCCAGACACGCCGGTCGCATTTGGACGCAACGTCTCACGCGCCGATGAGCATGTGAGCCTGACGACGCTCGCTGCGGCAGACCCGTCGTGCGCCGACATGTTCACCGTGGTGCTGGTCGGGAACAGCCAGAGTTACGTTCTGGGGGAACGGATGGCGACGCCGCGCGGATATGCCGCCAGAGCGCAGCCGATGGCAGAACGTTCCAGGGATTTGCCAGCGTTGGATCAGGCGCCGCGCGAGTATCCCATCGTGCTGACCGACACCGACAGGCTATCCGCCGTCGTGGTTGGCGGCGGCGCCGTTGGCGAGCGCAAGGTGCGCGGGTTGCTCGAGGCGGGGGCAATGGTGCGTCTCGTCAG
>JANWXL010000233.1 GCA_025055265.1 Roseiflexus sp. | reverse complement strand
GTCTATCCAGCGGCTCAGGGTATGGCGCCACGGAGTAGTGTCGAGCAGGCTGCGAAACGGTCGGCCACGAAAGACGCTGCCAATGCGCCTGAGCAATCCCTCAGCGTTCATATTGCGCTCTTCCGGCGGCAGCGCTACAGGTGATCCGCCGTGCGCTTCTGAGGTCAGCACGCTATGCATCAAAAAACGGACGAGAGGTCGGCTGATCGCAGGCAGATCGCCCGACAACCGATGGACATCCTCGGTATGCATGTCGAGCCAGCGCGCTTTCAGCTCGGCGACAGTAAGCCCTGATGCGAGCGCCGCAGCATTGATGGCGCCAATTGACGTGCCAGCAATGATGTCGGGTCCTTTGCCGTCCTGCATCCAGCCGCGTTCGACCAGCGCTTCGATCACTCCGATATGATACGCGCCGCGACCGCCGCCGCCTGAGAGCACCAGCGCTTTCTTCATCGCCTCCTGACCTCCTTATGCGTGATTGTCGTCAACTGCAGCGCGTGCGCCCCGGCGCGCGCTGCATCCGCTGCGACACCGCCGCTGACAGGCAAACGTTCACCGCTGCTGGCATCATACAATCCAACAACGATCTCATACACTCCAGCCTGAAGGTCGGGCGGCAGCGGCAACGGCAGCGGCACCGCCACCTGCTGGCCCGCCTGCCAGGCGCCTGTGGGCAAACCGCCAACACCCGCTGGCGGGACATCAACCCCGGCGACACGTCGCCCCTGGGCATCGATCATCTGAAGAAACACCGTATAATCGCGCTTTGGAGATACGAGCGCTCCCCAGGACGGCGTCACCACCAGATGATCTTGCTTCGCCTCAATCGTGATCCCGTGCAGGATGATTTCATCGCCGAAACGCGCGTGGACTGGCTGATCGTATGGACGCGGCAACTGGTAGATTTTTGCGTACTCAATCCCATGGATGGCGATCGTGTGGATCGGCGTCATCGTTTCAAACTGCCGATAAATCTCAGGGTGCGCGCCGCGCTGCACTGACTCCAGATAGACGACAGCATAGTTGATGGGCAGTTTTCCAAGATCGGTGATATCGCGCACATCGACCGGCACGAATGGTTGCAACGTCGGTCTCAGCGCTGAGATCACCGGTCCATATCGAATATCAGGTCGAGCGCTCAACCACGCTCCCACCTGATCCATGCCTTCGCCCCACCCGATGAGGAACATCCGCTGCGCGACGGGACCGCCCCCCAGCAGGGGATTGTAGTAACTCAGGTAGTATGGGTGATACCAGACAACCTGACCGACCTCGATAGCTCCAAGCATAACGAATGCCGCCAGCGGAATGCGTGCGAACCATGCGCCGCTCTGCCACATCGCCGTGGCGCGGCTGACGAACCACGCCTGTGCAGCAATGTATCCGCGCACAATCCCGGTTGCTGCAAGAACGATCAGCGAGGGCCAGATCGGCAGCACATACCGGTCGAACTTTTTCGCTCCGAACGTCATCACCAGAGTCCAGAACGCGGCAAACGCGATCAGGACGGCAAGAATGCGGTATCTGCCATCAAACGACGTATTGCGGCGTCGCCAGAAACGCCAGACATCCAGTCCGGCGAATGCGCCGAACATGATCAGCCCGATCAACATCACTGGCGTGGTGCGAAACAGACTGGCAACAGGATAGAACCATACCCCGGGATCGCCGACTGCATGGCCGTTAAAGAACTGACCATCACCGTTGGGACGTCCGCCATTGAAAATGATCTCATTGACGTATGCCTGAATTGCCGCCTCCGGCGCTGCCCAGAGCGCGGGCCATCCCACGAATGCAGCACAAAGTGCGATCCCCAACCACACGCTGAACCGCACCAGAGCATACTGCGAACGGCGCGCAATGCCTGATGCAAGACGTGGTCTGCCGTTTCCATACCGGGATGATGTCGCATTGATCGGTGCAAGCGCGAAGAGCAGCATCCCCGTAAACGGCAGGAAAATGAGGGCAGGTCCCTTCGTCAGCAGCGCCAGCCCGGTCAGTGCCCCAGAGCCGATCAGCGCCGTCCATCCCCCTTTGCCTGCCTGTTGTTGCTGCCACGAAACCAGCAGCAAGAGCAGGCTCAGCGTGATCAGGCCCGTCAACAGCGCATCGAGATGGAGCACACGACCATGGGCGATCAGGTAGGGCGATGTCGCCCACAAGAACGACGCAACCAGCGCGATTGTCGGACCGACGAGGCGACGCAGCAAGAGCCAGGCGGCCACGCCGAAGAGCGCCTGAAGGATCACGCCGGGCAGCCGAAGCCAGGCGAGATGCTCGATCGTTGTAGGCGCTCCGATCCAGCCCAGATCGCGCACGGTACGCTCAAGCATCAGCCCGGCGCGTCCCAGCCAGAACATTGTGATGCCGGGATGCCCGACGAAAACGGTGTCAGCCCAGCGTCCCTCGGTGATCGCCGCATCGAACCGTTCGGTGAATCTGATCCAGTGGTACGCCTCGTCAGTCGTCAGAAAATCGGCGAGCCCGAACGCGCGCGGCGCGATCATCAGAGCGCCGATCATCAGCGCCACAATAAGCGTTCTTCCAGTCATCACCGCAGCGCGTTGCGCCGGGAGGACGCTCGCGCCGCGCGCGGCGTTCCGTTCGACCCTCTGCATGCTCACTCCTTATGGTGTATGTACGCCATAGTGATTGTAGCAGAGATGGGTGCAGGGCGGACTCTACGACATACCTGCACAGGTACTGTTCCACATCAGGACTCATGGCGCGTTGCTTCCATTGGTTATCAAACGGTATAATCATTTGCGTGGAAATGACAATTTGTTCATCCGATTGGCGGTTTCCACCATGGATCTGGATGCAGAGTGTCCCCGACGCGATGCCGGAGAGGCAACGACATGCCCATCCAGTCGAGCCAGGAGTACGAGAATGATAGAGCCATCTTCCTCGCTGCCCGTTGTGCCAACCGGCGTACAGGCAGCATCGCTTGATATGCACAAAAGCGTCCATCGGCGCGCCGCTCTTCAGGCGATCATGCGCCAGCTCAGTAAATCGTTGACCGTGCTCGCCAGCGCAGCCGATATGATGATGCAGGGACGAACAGACAGCGCCGCATCCCAGTCATTCCTCATCTGGCTGCAACCAAATGCGCGTCAGGCGGAGGAAGCGTTGCATCGCCTGCGCGAATATCGGCTGACCGGATCGCCTGCGGCGACGGAACTCATTCAGTGTCTCACCGTCCTGGTGCTGGCGGCTGATATGCTTGTCCAGGGTCAATTGAGGGGCGACACCTCGTTCGAGACGTATGATCTGCTTCGCCGCAATGCTGATCGGGCGATCAAGAGCCTGGAAGATTTGAAGAAGGAAGTGCTGTCGTAGACCTGCATTTGTGGGTTCGATACAGACATCGTAAAAGCGGGTCTCAGACCTGTCCCTACGATGTCTGGCTCCACAGGATGGCTGCATTGCCTGCTGCCGTCAACCGTTTCTCACGCGCCGTCGGACCCCAGGAGGTGATGCCGACGGGAGTGTTGAGCGCACACGCCAGCAGGGTCAAAAGCGCCTCCGCATCGGTAACCGGCTCGAGAACCGGACGACAATGCCACAGGGTTCGAGTCAGTCTCTCCTGATATGCCAGCGACGGCGCAGGAGCGGGGGCGATGCGCTCGATCAACGTGTCGTTGCAGCGATAGCGACGGCAGATCTGCACTGAGGGCATCTCTGCCAGACGATCCAGACACGTGACGGCGAGCATGTCAAGCGAGCCGGTGACGTCACACGCATAGCGCAGCATGACGAAATCAAGCCAGCCGACGCGGAAGCTTCCCTGCCACGGATGATGCTGATTGCGTGCATCCGTCAGGATGGTCGTCAGGCACGCTTCTTCAGTGACAAATGGTCCGGCGCCATGACGGGTGGCATAAGCGCGGGTGATGCCAATCCGACAGATCGATCCGTTGAACCCGGCGTCCGTCAGCAACTGACCGGCATTTGCCAGAGTCGTTGTGCTCCAGGTGGTATGCGGGTGAAATCCGTGCCACTCGTCGAGCAGCACGCCCTGCGCTCCCTCGAAAATGACCGTTCCCGTTCGGCGCAGCAACGCCGCCAGATACTCCTCGCCAACGATCCGCAGTCGGGGCGCCAGATCGCCGTACACGCCGACAAGCCATTCGACGGCGCCAGCGTCTTCGAGCCAGGCGACCTCGTCGGCAACCGCAGGCGTGTCGGGCAGAACGGGGCGCAGCCGCTCCAGTTTTGCGCGATTGACTTCCTGGGCAAATCGCAGTTTTTCTCGCAGTCGTTGCACTGTTTTCAGATCGACGGCTCTAAGCGCCCGTGAACCGTGTGTCAGGGCATCAATCATCGTTTCGCCGACTCCCATGCCGCAACTGCCGTGACGCGCTGCACCGCGCGCTATCTCCGACAGGCGATTGGCTGCGCGCTGAAATGGGGTGATAATCAGCGCCCCTTCGTCGATGGCAGTGCGCTGAAAGGCGTCCTCCACCCCCACTTCGCATAAGTGGCGCTCCTCGGCAGTCATGGCGAGCGGATCGATCAGCATAAAGCGCGACAGGTAGGTTTCCGCACCAGCAAGGGTTCCGCTGCCAAATTGGGAGAAAATGTGTTCACACGGTTGCGGATCGGGAGTGACCACGCGATGCGCCGCCTGGGGCCCGCCATTGTAGCGAATCACAGTGTGCGCCCCTGTTTCACGGGTCAGCCAGTCGACAATGGTTCCCTTGCCAGCGTCGCCAAATCCGAGATCAACAGTCAGGAATGCCCGACGCATATGGTTGCTCTCTTTCTTGCAATGTCAGTGACCGGTTCGCATCACTATCCTTGAACACGATCGACTGTCGTGCGCCAGACGCTGGCTTCGAGAGGCTCAGCCAGCGTCCGGCGCGCATTGAAATTGAAGAGGTTGGACGCTTTCCCGTCACAGACGACCATCATCGCCAGCGACGCTGGCGGGAGGAAGACCGACCACGCTGCGCGCCAGCGGCGCCTGTGTCGCTGCGTAGCGGGTCAGCGCGACACTGGCGTTCGTTGCTGCCCCAGCGTCGTAGCCAGCCTGCACCATGTCGGCGACGCCTGCCGCCAGATCGCTGACTATCCCTTCGCACAATCCAATCGTGAGCGCGATGGTCTCGCAGACTGCCGTTTCATCGTTCAGAAGCAGCGCCCGTTCACCGATCAGGTCGCGCCAGCGTTGCTGCACGTCGGCGCTGTCGCCATGCGAGGTGTTGGTGGGAATGATGTGAAAATACTCGTAGCGTTGCCGGACCTCGGCGATGATCTGTTCGACCGGAATGTTCGCTTCGAGACAGTCGCCGAAATGGGTGCGCACCTGAGAACGCAGCACATTCGGGTATGGCTTCTCATCGCCGATGGTGAAGAGATACCCTTTGCGTCCGCGTCGCTCGTAGCAGTCGATTGACGTGTGGCGGGCAAAGAAGTAGAGCGCCAGTTCGTAACTCTCATGCACCTGTCCCCCTCCGCCGCCTTCAAGGACGATTCGTCCCAGGTCATCGTCCATTTCCAGCCCTGACTCGAATTGACCGATCTGAATTGGCACATCGTCGCAATGAGCATCACCCACGGCGCCGAAGAGGATTTGCGGATGCTCGACATACCCGTGCTGGATGAGCAGGCGCATCAACGCGCCCAGTTTGGTTTGCAGAACGCGCGGTACTGTGCCCATCGAGCCGGTGACGTCGAAAATGACGGCGATAGCGAGCGACTCGGGATGTTCCAGGCTGTCCCGGCTTTCGCGCGTCTTGCCGTAGGGGTTCATCAGGTCATGCACGCGCATGACGCCGCTGGTGCGCACATCCTGATCGTAGGTGAAGGCCGTTTGATTGTTGAGGCGGCGCTGCCACTGACGCGCCTGATAAGCTGCGTCGCTCCAGCGTGAGTGTCCCATGGTTGAGTCTCCTTCCTCATAACACACGAATTCCTGATTGGAGTTATGCGGTCGTCTTGCGGACGAGCCGCGTGACGGCTCTTTTTGCCTTCGGCGGCGCCAGGAAACGCGCCACTGCGTAAATCCTGTTACCGGGAAGCAGGCATCACAAACGGGCGAAATTGCGGCGGACCGTAGTGCGCGCGGAGCAGCGTCTGCAGATCGTCGAACACTGCCCAGGCGTCAGATGGGCGACGGTGCGGCGCCGGAATCAGACAGACGCGCAGCAGGCGTTGCAACGAACGCGGCACAACCTCCGGAAAGCGGCTCGCACTGGCGTCGCTGCCGAGCAGCAGCGCCATGCAACGCGCCGCCATAAACAGATCGGTCGCCGGACTGACCGGTCGGCGTTCCAACACCTCTGGCGGATACAGCGCGCGATAGGGCGGACTCACTGCTTTGAGCAATTCCCCCGGCGCGACGCTGTAGCACCAGTCGAACAGCATGCCATTGTGATCTTCAGGAAAAATTGCGACATGCGGCGGTATGACGGCGCCATGCACCAGCCCTAGACCGTGCGCGATCGCCAGCGTCGCCAGCAGGCGATTGAACATCCATGCAGCGTCGGCGGGGTGGAGACCCTGAGGGTAGGCGCGCATTACCGCGTCGAGTGTGACGGCGCCCGACGCAAAGCGCAGGATGTTCGTCCAGCGCTGCGTTCCGGCCATGTCGGTCAACAGGGCGTCCTCCAGCAGCGACGGGAAATGCGCGCGCACCGCCTGACCGTTCAGTTCGCGGTCGAAGGTGCGCAGGGCATCAGCCTCCGCCTGCAACAGATCGTTGTTTCGTGCGTTGCGCACAATTTTCAGCACCACCCGTTCTGAACCGGCGGTTGAGGGAAACAGATCGCACAGATCGCCCGACAGCGGCAGTTCATCGCACCGATAGACATGTTGCCGCGTGGTGACGTGCAATGCGGCGGACGACATCTGCAAACGGCGGTGCGCCTCGTTGCGCCAGTGCTGCAATCGCTGAAAGGCGGCGGTCGCTTCGGCGATGCGATCAGGATGCCGGTCGGGATGCAGGGTGGCTGCCAGACGCAGATAGCAGCGGCGCAGCGCTGCGGCATCGGTGCAGGCTTCATTGCCAAACAGATCGGCGGGATCGGTCGCCTGGGCAATTCGCTGGATCAGTTCATCGAAGGTCATCAGAACCTCTTTGCGCTTGTGTGCGCTGATTTGAGCGGCGCCTGACGCAATCGGCGCAGTCGCTTTAGTGTCATAATGACACCAACAATATAGTGTAGTGATGACACAAAGTCAAGAGGGATAGGATGACAGTTTATTCATCTGGAGTGTTTCGCTGAGAGGCTGATGCAAAGGTGCGTAGACGCAGAGGCGCGCGGATTGCGAGTATTGCGCTTTTGCGAACCAGTAGTAGATGCTCGTTGGGCAATCCACGAAGGACATGAAGGTGCACGCAGAACCCGGCGCGATGTTGCACTGTTCAGAGGGGCGCCTGGACAGGAAATTCTCCGCACTTTTGTGCGATGTTCGGTTCCGCGCCCCTCGCTTCGTATCTCTCCGCGTCCCTCATGTGATGTGATCGTTTCGAGAAATGCGGCGTGTTTCCTCAGGGAGAAGGAAACAGCGGCGCCACGCGGAGCAGTTCGTCATAATCAGCAACGATCAGGTCGGGTCCTGCAGCGCGCAGATCGTCGGCGGTGTGGGTGGTCGCCAGCGCGACGCAGCGCATCCCGGCGGCGCGCGCGGCGGCAATGCCAGCGTGCGAGTCCTCAAAGACGATGCAGCGGTCGGCGGGTTGCCCGAGGCGCCGCGCTGCTTCGAGGAAAATGTCGGGTGCAGGTTTGCCGCGCGGTACTTCGTCACCGAGCGTAATGGCGGCAAAACGATCGACGATGCCCAACGCTTCAAGGGTTGGAGCGACATTTTCTTTGGGAGCGGATGTCGCCAGCCCGATGCGCACCTGCCGCTGTTCGAGCAGATCGAGGAAGCGTAGCAGTCCAGGCAGCGGCGTGACGCCTGCAAGCATGCTGCGGTAGATCTCACCGGCTTCGGCGCTGTAGCGCGCCATTTCTTCCGGCGTCAATGGGCGTCCGAAGAGCGCCGGAAAAATATCGCTCTGCCTCATGCCGATCAGTCGAACGGCTTCGGACGGCGGAGGCGGGCGTAAGCCATGTCGCTCGATGAACATCCGAAAAGCCCGGTAATAGAGCGGCATATTATTGAGCAGAGTGCCGTCCATATCGAAGATGGCTGCGGTGAAACCCGTCATCGATGG
>JANWXL010000182.1 GCA_025055265.1 Roseiflexus sp. | reverse complement strand
CCGTCCGGGTCTGCGCCGATCCGGGTGACGCAGCGCATTTCAAAGCGAAAGAGGTGAGATGTTCCAAAAACACCCTTGCGCCTGGACATCTGATGCGTTTCGCAGACAGGCGGACGCAAAGGCGCACAGATGGGAAGGCATAGATTGCGAACCTTCGCACCCTTGCGTCTGGAAGTCATTATCAAGGGAGATCAGGTACAGGTTCTTTGCGCCTTTGTGCCTTTGTGTGAGCTTACTTGATTGCAAACTCTGCGTCTCTGCGTCTCTCTTTCCGAAAAACGTTACACGTCCGCGGCTTCTGATGTTGACGTATGGCCCGGCCGACTCTGACCGAACGCTGTTTCGCCGTTTGCGTCGGCGTGAATGAGTACCACCCCGACGCCGGGTTGAGCGCGCTCCGCTACGCCGAGAATGACGCAAAAGCGGTTGATGCGCTGCTCGGCGATCTGGGCGTGCCGCTGGAGCAGCGCCGCCTGCTCTGCGGCGCTGAGGCGACGCTGGAAAACATCAACGCCGCCCTCGATAATCTGTTCATCGACCGCCCCGGTCCCAATGACCTGTTGATCTTTTACTACGCCGGTCACGGTGTGCCGATCAGTTTCGACGACGCTGACCCAGAGGTGTTCCTTGCCTCCTGGGATTTCAACCGCGATCAGCTTCAGACAAAGTCATTTCGGCGCAAGCAATCGCTGAGCCTCGCGCGCCTGCGCACAGACTACTTCGAGGGCGAGGGTTCGCGCAAGCGGCTGTTCATCCTCGACAGTTGCTACAGCGGTGATTTCCTCGGTCCTGGCTACCGTGACGATGGCGCGAGGCTGGTGCTCGACAAGGTGAGCCTCCTGCTGCCCGGCGATGCGACGGGTCGCGTGGCGCTTGCCAGTTGCCTGGCGACCCAGCGGGCGCGCGAGGACGAGGCGCTGAACCACGGGCGGATGACGTACTATCTGCTGCGGGCGCTGCGCGGCGACGACCCGGACGCCCGCGAGTCCGACGGTTGGGTGACGGTGCAGAGCCTGCACAGCTACCTGGCGCGCAAATTGGAGCCATCCCAGCACCCGGTGCTCAGCGGCCAGTTCACCCGCATGCCGCTGGTACGCTTCGACCCGCCGGCGCAGCCGCCCCCGCCGCCGCCCCTTGACCCCGGCGCGTACCTGCAACGGGTGATCGACCTCAACCGGCAGATCGACCTGCGCGGGTTGGGGGGACCGGTGGAGAAATTGCCGCTCGAACGGGTCTATGTGGCGCTGAAAGCCGATGCCGCGCCGCCTGCCGAACGCCGCGCCGCCGCCAGGTATGTGCAGCAACTGATGCAGACCCCGGCGCTCGATGCGCTCGATCCGTACCAGAAGCAGACGCTGATCCGCCGCGCGCCGGAGCGCGGCGACCTGATCGCGCTGAGCCTGCTGCGCCGATCCGACGAAGGAGATGACAGACTTCTGCCCGACGGACGCCCTGCCCGCCTCAACCTGGGCGAACTGCTGGCGCGCGAACGGTGGGCTGTGCTGCTCGGCGATCCCGGCGCCGGCAAGACGACGCTGGTGCGCTGGGCGGCGCTCACGTTTGCGCAGGCATTACAGGCAGGGCGTGAGCGCGTGATTGTGCCAGCGGCGCAGGTGCACGCCGATGCCGATGACCCCGACCGGCTGCCGGATGTCGATCTCGGTCCTGCGCGCCTGCCGGTGCTGCTGCGCCTCGCCGACTACGAAGCTGCGCGCTGGCAAGACGGGCGCGACACCAGCCTGACGATTGCCGACTATCTCGGTCGCCAGCCGTGGCAGGGACAGCCGTTGTTCACCGACCCGGAGCGTGGTCGGAAACTGCTGCAACAAGCGCTCAACGAGGGGCGGGCGCTCGTCCTGTGCGACGGTCTCGACGAGATTACTGATCAGACCCGGCGCAGGCGGGTGGTGGATGCGCTGATCGCATTTATCCACGAGTATGTGCGCGACCCGGCGAGCAACGCCTGCCCCGCCGATGAGGAGCGCGCTATCGGCGGGATCGCTGCGACGCTGCCGGTCGAGCGTGGCGGCAACCAGATTATCATCACCAGCCGGATCGTCGGCTACTATCTGGCGCCGCTGCCCGCCGCCATGCCGCACTACACCGTCGCCGAGCTGAGCGACGCCGCCATTCGCCGTTTCTGCGCGGCGTAGGGCGCGGCAGTGGCGGAGCAGACCGGCGACGCGACTCTGCCAGAGCGCGTGGCGGCGCTGGCGCGGGCGCTTGTTAATCGGCGGCGCCCCGATCTGCGTGAGCTGGCTGGCAACCCGCTGCTGCTCACTGCGCTGGTGGCGCAGTACGGCGCAACGCCGGGCGAACTGCCCCGCCGCCGGATCGAAGTGTACGACCGGGTGGCTGACGCCTTTCTCAAGCAACGTCCCGATGCACTCAAAGCGGCCGGCATCAATCGCAGCGAATTGCGCTACGCGCTGGCGCAGGTCGCGCTGCGGCTGCACGCCGATCCTGTCCATCCCACCGGATTTATCGAACAGGACGAGCTGCGCGAATGGCTGACCGACGCGCTGAAGGCGATTGCCGCCACGATGGAAAAGCGGCGGCGGGCGCCGATTGACGCCGACAGTATCATCGCGTATGTGCGCGAATACGGCGGCCTGTTCATGGAGCGCGGCGAGGGCATCTACGCCTTCCTCCACCGCAGCTTCCAGGAGTACTTTGCTGCGCTGGCGCTAAGCTGGGACCCCGAAGAGGCAGCACAGGAAATCATTGCTCACCTCGACGACCCGGCATGGCATGAGGTGCTGATCCTCGCCGTTGCTCATCTCAGCCGGACGAAGCAGCCGCTGGTTGCGCTGATGCGGGCGCTGCTGGCCGCCCCCGAACCGGCGCCGGGTCTGCTGCCGCGCAACGCCCTGTTCATCGCCCGCTGCGCTGGCGAGTTGATCCACCCGCCGCCGGAAAACGTGGTGGAAGAAACGGTGGCGCAGCTCGTCGCTGCCTGCGCTCCGCGCGCATGGCCCGCCAGCGAGTCCGATGACGCGCCTGCACCGCTGCGCGACGCGGCAGTGACGGCGCTGAAGCAACTCTGGTC
>JANWXL010000085.1 GCA_025055265.1 Roseiflexus sp. | reverse complement strand
CTGTCGGAGGAGGCGCGCGCCCATCCCGGCTTCGTTGACCGTTTCCGCCAGGAAGCGCGCATCATCGCCAATCTGCGCCACCCCAATATTGTGCAGGTCTACGATTTTGGCGTCCACAACGGGATGCCGTACATGGTCCAGGAACTCCTGCCAGGACCGACGCTCGAACAGCGGATCACGGATGCGGTACGCAGCGGTCGCTTCCTGCCGCCCGACGAGGTGATTGCAATCACCCGTCAGCTTGCCGCCGCGCTCGACGCCGCCCACGCCGCCGGGATCATCCACCGCGACGTGAAGCCCGCCAATGCCATGTGGAACACTCTTGGGGATCTGGTGCTGACCGACTTCGGCATTGCACGCAGCACGCTGGCGTCGGGCAACCAGACGCAGGTCGGGATGGTGGTGGGGACGCCGGGCTATCTGTCGCCCGAACAGGCGCAGGGGCTGCCGGTGACGCCTGCCAGCGACATTTACAGTCTGGGTGTGGTCGTCTTCGAGATGCTCGCTGGGCGGCTCCCGTTCGACGGCGATACGCCGATGAGCATCGCCATCCAGCATATTCAGACGCCGCCGCCGCCGTTGCGCGCTCTGCGCCCCGATATTCCGCCAGCCGTCGAGGCAGTTGTGCTGCGGGCGCTTGCCAAAGACCCGTCGGCGCGGTTCGAGCGGGCGGAGCAGTTCGCTGCGGCGCTGGAGCGCGCGTATCTGACCAGCACGCCAGGCGTCGCTGCGACTGCCATTCACCAGCAGGCGACGGCGATCTGGCAATCCGGCAGCGGAGCGGTCAAACCAGCGTCTCCGCCGCCTCCCGATGCTGCGCCTTCAACGCCTGCCGCCAAAACTCCTCACAAGGCGAAGGGTGAACGTCGTTTATCGCTGCTGCCGCTCCTCGGCGGTGCATTCGCTCTGCTACTGATCGTCGGCGCGGTTCTGGCGATGCGGAGCAATACTTCAATAGCAGGGCAGAGCGGCGCCGCAGCGCCGACCGCACCCGCTGCGACGACAGCGCCGACTGCTGAAAACGCCGCCACGCCTGCGCCCGAAGTCGTTATTCCCCCTCCTGATACGCCTGTCGCGCCGACAGCCGCCGCACCACCGACTCCTGTTCCGTCTGCCACACCGGAGGCGCCCTCTGCTCCGCCGGTTACTTCCGGGAACGCACTCGCCGACCTGCGCGCGCTATTGACCTCGGCAGCATCCGAGGGACGCTCCGGTAGAGACGCGCAGAAATGGCTCAAAACCCTGGACGAGTTCGAGCGCGAGATTGGCAAGGGTGATACCCGCAAGGCGCGCGATAAGCTGCGCGAACTTCAGCGCGAGTTGACGCAGGCGGAAAGGGCTGGCAAACTATCGGCGGAAACTGCCGGTCAGGCGTTGCAACACATCCAGGCGATTGCAAACGCCTATGGTATCGAGCTGGGACAATAGACAATTCCTATGGCGACGATTGCCCGTCTGCGTGCGCGACTTGGCGGTCGCACACTCGAACTCGAACTGCTGATCACGGCATTCCTCTTTATCGCCATCTGCCTGGCGGCATTGATCGCCAGCGCGAGCGGGCGGGTGCGCTGGGTCGATCTGACAATCATCTCCGCCTTTGCCGGGCTGTTCCTCACGATCAGCCTGGCGCTCGCGCTGCGTGATTGGGGCGAGGATCAGATGGTGTTGCCAATCGCCGCGTTACTGGCAGGCATCGGCATGATCATGGCGCGCCGCCTCGAACCGGATCTCGTGCAACGCTACGGCGAGGTGTACAGCGGGATTGCGCTCAAACAGGTGATCTGGATCTTTGGCGGCGCCGTCCTCCTCGCGCTGGTGAGTTTCGTTCCGTGGCGTCTGCAATGGCTCAAACACTACCGCTACACCTGGCTCCTGCTGGGTCTTGCGCTGGTCGGCGCCACGGCGGTGTTCGGCGTCGAGCGCAATGGCGCGCGCCTCTGGCTTAACCTGGGATTCTTTCAACTCCAGCCGGTGGAAATGCTGAAGGTGCTGCTGGTGATCTACCTTGCCACCTACCTCGATGACCACCGTGAACTGATCGGGCGCGGCGTCTACTGGCTCGGTCCGCTGAAACTGCCGCCGCTGCCGTATCTGGCGCCGATCGTGATCATGTGGGGAGCGACGATCGGGTTGATCATTGTGCAGAAAGACCTTGGCGCCGCGCTGCTCTTCTTCGTCATTTTCCTGGCGATGCTCTATGTGGTCAGCGGTCGGGCGCGCTACGCCGCCGTTGGATTGTTCGCATTCGCGCTGGGTGCAGCGGCGCTCTATCCGCTCTTCGGGCATGTTCGGGTGCGCCTGAATGCCTGGCTCGATCCCTGGTCCGATCCGTTTGGCATCGGGTTTCAGATGGTGCGGGCACTGCACGCGCTGGCGGCTGGCGGATGGGCGGGGACAGGCATCGGCGCTGGCGATCCGACGACCGTGCCCGAAAGCCATACCGACTTCGTCTTTGTGGCGATTGGCGAGGAATTGGGGCTGGCGGGCACGCTGGCGCTGACTGTCTGCTATGCGTTGTTTGCGCTCAACGGGTACCTGATCGCCATTCGCGCGCGCGACGGATTTCAGCAGTTGCTCGCCGCAGGTCTGACGACCGCGATTGCGGCGCAGGCGTTCATCATTATGGCAGGGACGACGCACCTCATCCCGCTCACCGGCATCACCCTGCCATTCATCAGTTACGGCGGCTCGTCAACGTTGATCAACTTTGCGATGGTCGGGTTGCTGCTACGGATTTCGGCGTCGCGGAAACCGCCGCGGACGCTGTGAGGGTTGAAGGTGCGAAGATTAAGCGTTGAAGGTGGGAACGTTGCCGACCTTTGAGGTCTGCGCCATGAACGGCGCTGCGCCGGGAAGCGCTGCGGGCAGGCGGAGGTTGCGCCGCCGGGGTGAACCACGCGTGACCTTTGAGGTCTGCGCCACGAACGGCGCTGCGCCGGGAAGCGCTGCGGGCGGGCGGAGGTTGCGCCGCCGGGGTGAACCACGCCGCGACCTCAAAGGTCTTGGCTGTTGACAGGAAAACCACATGCCTGATCGACTTCGAGCCTGGATCGCCTGGTTTGCCGGCGCACTCGGGATTCTCATCCTGGGCAGCGGGTTGTTGCTCGATAGCGTCACGCAGTGGCGATTGCACCTGCTCGCCGGTCTCTGGCTGATCTCACTCCCGGCGCGGCGTCTGATTGGTCAGCGTGGCGCGACGGCTCACCGCAGCCTGCGCGGATTGATGTTGATGGCGGTCCTTGGATTTTCCGCCATAGGTCTGCAACTGGCGCGCAACCAGGTGACGCGGTCGGAAGCGACGCTACGCGCTGTGGCTGCGCTGGCGCAACCGGTTGCTACCGAACAACCGCAGCCGGTCTTTCCCGAAACCGACCCTGCCGAACGCACGTCGCTAGGGAGCGGACGCACCTTCCCTGTCGTGATCAACGCTGGCGCGCGCGGGCGAATCCTTGACCGCAACGGCGTCGTGCTGGCTGAAACCGTCGATGGTCGGCGAACCTACCCCAACCCTGCGCTCGGGCACCTGATCGGGTTCCAGAGCCGTCTCTACGGCACGACCGGGCTGGAAGCGCGCTTCGATGCCCAACTCTCCGGCGTGGCGACCCTGTCGCCGACCGCCGTTCTCGAAGCGCGCCTGCTGGGATCATCGGTCGAACAGTTCCCCGCCGATCTGACCCTCACCCTGGACACTCGCCTGCAGGAAGCCGCACAACAGGCGCTCGGCGAGCGGGCAGGAGCAGTGGTGCTCCTCGATGTGCCGACCGGCGCGATCCTGGCGATGGTCACATATCCGCGCTTCGACCCCAATCAACTGGTGCTGCCCGAACCGGCGACGCAGGCGGACGTGGATCGGGTGCAGGCAGCATGGGCGGAACTGAACGCGCGCAGCGACGCGCCGCTGCTCAACCGCGCCACGCAGGGGCGCTACCCGCCAGGATCGGTGATCAAAACGCTGACCGCTGCTGCCGCACTCGATAGCGGCACGCTGGCAGACCCTCTGGCGCCCGTCACCTGCCCGAACCTGCTGCCAACCGAAGCAGGCGCGCCACCGGTGCGCAACGCCGTCGATAACCTGTTCCGGCGCACCGGCGACCCCTCCGACCTGGTGCGCGTCTATGCCTTCTCGTGCAACACCGCGTTTGCGCAGATCGGGCTGTCGCTGGGCGCCGACCGCTTCCTGGAGTATGCACGCCGCTTCGGGTTGCAGACGACCGACACTCGCTCAGGACCTCCCGACCTGCGCGACATTCCGGCAGAAGTCGGCACAATTGCAAACGAAGCGTCATTCCTGCAGCGGCCCGCAGCGCTGGCAGACACGGCATTCGGGCAGGGGCAGGCGCTGGTCACGCCGCTCGACATGGCGCAACTGGCGGCATCGGTCGCCAACGAGGGGCGCCTGATGCGTCCCTATCTGGTTGCCGAAGCGCGCACCGGCGAGCAGGTGATCTATCAGGCGCAACCGGAGACGTTACGGCAGGTCGTGTCACCGGAGACCTCGCGGCGCATGCTCGACATCATGCGCACGTCGGTCGAGATCGGGTATGCGCAGCCAATTGCGCTGCCGGGGGTCAGCATTGGTGCAAAGACCGGCACCGCCGAGACGCCGCGTGGCATTCCGCATTCGTGGATCGTCGCCGTCGCTCCAGTAGAGCAACCGCGCTATGCCATTGCCGTGATTGTGGAATACGGCGGCGAAGGAAGCCGTTCCGCACTGCCGGTTGCGCGGCAGGTGCTGGCGGCGGCGCTGGGGGTGACGCCATGAAACGCGGTGTCATTGGGCAAATATGGTGCTGCGTGGCATTTACGATGCTGGCAATCTTCCCGGCGGCGTGTTCCGAACCGCTGGTCGAGCCGCGCGCCCCCCGCACGCCAACTGCGGTGATCGACCGTTACAACGCAATCGTGGCGACCGCCGAGGCGGGGGAGGATCTGCTGGCGCGCGCCAGAGCCTACTATGATCGCGGCAATATCTGGTTCGACCAGCAGAACTACACCGAAGCCATCGCCGACTACGACCGCGCGCTTGCGCTCGACCCCTCGATGTCGCGCGCTTTTCACAACCGGGGTCTGGCATATGCGATGCTGAAGGAGTACGACGCTGCGTTGCGCGATTACGCTCTCGCCATTCATCTTGACCCTGACTATCGTCGCGCCTACGAGAATCGGGTGCGGCTGCTGGAGGAACTCACTGTCAGCAAACCGGACGAAACGTTGCTCCAGCAACTCGCGGACGACTATGGCAGTCTGGCGCGCCTGATCCCCGCAGCGGAAGCGCCTTACCGGTACCGGCAGGGACTGATCCTGGTGCGGCTGGGTGACCGCACAGCGGCGCGCGAGGCATTCGACGCCGCCATCCGCGCCAGACCGCAGCATGTCGATGCGCTCTACGAACGCGCACTGCTGCACTATGCCAGCGGCGATCTGGACGCCGCTCTTTCCGATCTCGACGCCGCGCTGCGCCTGAGTCCGCGCGCCGCCAACGCCTACTACGTGCGCGGGTTGATCCGCCGCGCGCAGGGCGATGCCCGCAGCGCCATCGCCGATTTCGGGCAGGCGCTGCTGCTCCAGCCCGCCTACCCCGAGGCGCTGATCGCCCGCGCCGCGACCTATGCAGAGCAGGGGAATATGACCGCCGCCCGTGCAGACCTTCAGCGCCTCGACGACCTGCAACTCGACCCG
>JANWXL010000595.1 GCA_025055265.1 Roseiflexus sp. | reverse complement strand
GCAGATCAATGGGCGGCTCTTAATCTGGCGCAACATTACGCAACGGAAACGCAATCAGGCGTTCCTTCGCAATCGGCTTCATTTTATTCAGTTGATCCAGCAGGCAGCCAACGATTTTGTTCGTTGTGAAGTGACGCAGATCGATGATCAGATCACCAGCGTACTCGAAAAAGTCGTCAAGTTTACCGGCGTCGAGCGCAGTTACATTTTTCTGGTGACGCCAGCGGGCGATCAGGCGATCAGAACGCACAGGTGGATGCGTCCCGATGTTATCCGTAGCAGTGGAAGGCGTGATCATCTCAATCTCCGCGATTTTATGCCGGTGATTGAACCGATGCAGCGTGGTGAGATTGTCGTAATGCAGCGGCAGAAGGTGCCGGATACACCCGAATATGAGACAATACGACAGGAGAGTGACCGGCTTGGCATCAAAACAGCCGTCGGCATCCCGCTGTTTATCGGCGCGCAATTCATCGGATGGATCGGCTTTGACTCGGTCACCCGCGAATACGAGGTTTCCGACGCAGTCATCGAAGCGTTTCAGTTGACCGGTCAACTCATCGCCAGCGCCATTCATCGCCAGCGCACTGAAATGGCGCTCTTACAGCGTGAACAGCACTTCCGTTCGCTTTTCGATCATATGTTTGAGGGTGTAGCGCTACATCGCCTGATCTATGATGATAATGGCAGAGCGATCAACTATGAAATCCTCGATGTCAACGAACAGTACGAGCGCATCCTCAATATGAGCCGTGCGGATGTCATTCATCGTCTTGCCACCGATGTCTACGGAACAACAGAGCCGCCCTATCTTGCGGAGTTCAGTGCAGTCGTCGCAACCGGTCAGCCAGCGCAGTTTGAAGTCTTTTTTGAGCCGAGGCAGAAGCATTTCTTCATTTCGGTATCGCCACTGGGATCGGATCAGTTTGCAACGATTTTCTTCGATATTACCGCCCGCAAGCAGGAAGAGGCCGAGCGCGAACGGTTGCAGACGCAACTGATGCATGCGCAGCGCCTGGAGGCGATCGGACGGCTGGCAGGCGGCGTTGCGCACGATTTCAACAATATCCTGACCGTCATCAGCGGGAGCGCCGATCTGGCGTTGGCGATGCTGCCGCCAGACTCTCCCGTATACCCGGATATCCAGGCGATCCAGCATAGCGCCAAACGGGCTATAGGGCTGGTGCGTCAGTTGCTCACCTTTGCACGTCGCCAACCAGGGCATCCCCAGACAGTCGATGCCAATGCGCTGATTGATGGCATGGTTCCGCTGATCCTCCGTCTGATCGGTGAAGACATTCGCTTTACCTGGACGCCAGCGCCGTATGCCTGCCCAATCCGCATCGATCCGCATCAATTCGAGCAGGTCATCATCAACCTGATCGTCAATGCACGCGACGCTATGCCGGAAGGAGGCGCGCTGACCGTTGCGACGTCTCTCAGAGAGACGACCGGAGAAGGAGATGCGCCTGCGCCATACGTATGTATTGTCGTGGAGGATACCGGTACTGGCATATCCGATGACGTGAAAGAGCATATCTTTGAGCCGTACTTTACGACCAAAGCGCCTGGACAGGGCACCGGTCTGGGTCTGGCGACATGCCTGGGCATTGTGCAGCAGCACGCAGGGTTTATCCGGTTTGAGAGCGAGGTCAACAAGGGAACGCGGTTTGAGGTCTATCTGCCATATGCCTCCGGTGACTCATCGCATTGCCAGGAACCCGAGACAGCGACACAACCGGAGCGCGGTCTGGAAACGATTCTGGTGGCCGAGGACGAACCAGCGGTGCGGCGCCTGGCGGTGCGGATGCTGCGCGATCACGGTTACACCGTCTTTGAGGCGAGTGATGGACAGGAAGCGCAACGTGTCGTCGACACGCTGCCTGAGCGCGCCATTCACCTGCTGATCACCGATCTGGTGATGCCCGGGATGAGCGGGGTCGAACTGGCGACCTGGGTTCAGGCGCGTTGTCCCGATGTGTGCATTCTCTTTATGTCCGGTTATGCCCGTCAGGTGTCGATCAGCCATGATAATCCAACCGTTGCGTTTCTCCAGAAACCATTCAGTCGCCATACCTTGCTGAGTCAGGTGCGTCGTTTGCTTGATGCAGTGGCGGTGGGTGCGTCTGGATAAAGCCTTTGACGCTCATTTAGGGAAGGCGGGTGAATGCCGCTTTGTACTGTCAGCGAATAAACGAATGGGTCAACGAAGAAGCGAATGGGGTCAGCGAATAAACGAATGGGTCAACGAATAAGCGAATGGGGTCAGCGAATAAACGAATGGGGTCAGCGAATAAACGAATGGGGTCAGCGAATAAACGAATGGGGTCAACGAATAAACGAATGGGGTCAACGAATAAGCGAATGGGGTCAGCGAATAAACGAATGGAAGCGAATGTTAACGCCTTCTGACCTTCTCCAGAACTATTGAGGGCAGGCGCACTCCATTGTCACCCGCTCAAACGTTCAACGTTCCCATGTTCAACATTCAACACCTTCTCACCTTCAGCCTTCGCACCTTATTGTCACTCGCTCAAAAGTTCAATGTTCCTGCGTTCGCCATTCAACACCTTCTCACTTTCAGTCTTCGCACATTCCCGCCTTCAGCTTTCTCACCTTCAATAACCTCTGCCTCTGGCTTTACACATTGTATCAGCGACGAATCACGCGAGTCTCAGCCAGGCTGTATCGGCATGCGTCTGAGGCTCGACTATAATAGTCTCGGTCCGTTGCCCAGGGTGCTGGTGCGGACAATAAGACGAGTTATCATTATCGCACTGGAGTTTCATGCCGGATCGAAGGAGTAACGCTGTGAAGATTCCTCTTTTCTATTGGCGTCAGGCGGCGCTTATCGCGCTGTTGGGCTTATTGACGCCGCTATTCGCCGCCTGTGGCGGTGCGCCTCAGTCGCAAGGGACGACGCCGCCGACAGCCGTGATCAACGCACCGACTACGCCCCCTGTCGTCTCGCCGGTCAATCCGGTAACGCCATCGCCAACGGCGATTGTGAATGATCCGACGGTCGTTCCGACGGTTCCACCGCCGACCGAAACGCCAGTCGAGTTGACGTTCCCGCTGACGCTCCCGCAGGTTGAACATGGCGTAGTGGCTCACCTGTACTACACCGACCGTGAGCGAGTGCTGACGCTGACGGAAATTGCAGGGTACACCTGGGTGCGTCAGCAGATTCATTGGAAGGATATCGAAGGACCGGAACCCGGCGTGTATAAGTGGGGAGAGCTCGACAATATTGTTGAAGACGTCGCCGCGCGGAAACTCAATCTGCTGATCAGCGTCGTCAAGGCGCCCTCGTTCTACAACCCGACCAATGGCCTGCCGCGCGATCCGGTAACGATGGGCAATTTTGTCGAGGCGATGGTCCGGCGGTATGGCACAAAGATTAAGGCGATCGAAATCTGGAACGAACAAAACCTGGCGGTCGAAAACGGCGGACGTGTAACGGTCGAAGACGCCGGGCACTATGTCGAAATTCTGGTCGAGTGCTACAAGCGGATCAAGGCGGTTGAGCCGCGCATTTTCGTGCTGGCGGGAGCGCCGTCGTCGAGCGGCGTTGATGATCCGTCGCTGGCAGTTTCTGATGAGCGCTACTACCGCGCCATGTACGAGTATAAAGGCGGGTTGATCAAGGACTATTTTGACGCGCAGGCGGTGCATCCCGGCGGCGCTGCCAACCCGCCCGATACGCTCTGGCCCGAAAAGCCAAGTTATATTGAGGGGTGCAAGCCTGCTCCGAATCGCTGCTGGAACGACCATCCGACCCACTATTTCCGCCATGTTGAGAACGTGCGCAAGTTTATGGTGGAAGAAGGGGTCGGGGATCATCAGATCTGGATCACGGAGTTCGGCTGGGCGACGCCGAATGACACGCCAGGGTATGAGTTTGGCAACTATGTGTCACTCGAACAGCAGCGCGACTATATCATCAGCGCGATGCGGCGGATTGATGAACAGTATCGCACTCCGGACGGCAAACCCTGGGTGGGGGTCACATTTTTGTGGAACATGAATTTTGCCGTCCTCTGGGGCGCGCAAGGACGACCGAACCACGAGCAGGCGTCGTTCGGGATCCTGAACCCCGACTGGAGTCCACGCCCATCCTTCCTGGCGATTCAGAGTTATCTGGCAGAGCGGAAGCGGCGATTAGGCGGAGGGGGGTAGTTAAGGGTTATGGGTTAAGGGTTAGGGGTCAAGGGTTAGAGGTTATGCGCGGGATCTCTAACCCCTAACCCCTAACCCCTAACTCAACACATCACGCACGATTTGCTCAAGTCGGTCGAGGGGAAAAGGCTTGGGCAGGTAATAGTCGACACGCTGCTCGCGGGCGCGCTTTTCAAGTTCGGGAGTGGCGTATGCCGTGATCAGGA